>JANMVB010000530.1:0-16305 GCA_031392305.1 Ferruginibacter sp. | reverse complement strand
ATGTTGTAACAAATTTCATAAGGCCGGTTGTAAATTATTAAAGTATAAAGTTAAGTGACCGCACATTTTTGTATGCACATTTAATGTTAAGGTTATTTGCAAAAAGTGAGCGTAAAAAAATAAACTCTTTATTTTTTAAGTTAAAAACTGTGTCCTCCTATATTTCGTAACTGATTTTTTTTACTACACTAACGCCCCATCCCCATTATCCTTTAAAAAACACCAGGCTTTGTATGCTGGTTTGCCATGTATAAAATGATGCAGTGTTATGTACAGGTATTAAAACATATTCAACCATTCCACCTCCAAAATTAATATTCATGAAACAAATTATTTTAGCCAGCCTGCTCATTATTGGGGTTCCCTGGCTGGGATTTACACAACAAGGTAAATTTAAAAAGCAACAAAATACAGATACCCTGCTTCCTTCAATCACAGCATTTAAAGAGCCCCGGTTTTTGCTTAATATACACAGTGGGTATACTGTGGGGTTAGGCTCTACTTTTAAGTTTTACCCGGATGATATAAGGTCTATCTCCGTTACAAAAACAGATAACCAGGCACCACAAAAATCAGTCAGTTATTCAAACCCATCCAAGGGTCTTGGTGATGGCTTTAGATTTGGCGGGGGCATATCCTACATCCTGAATGATTTCCTGAATATAGGATTGGATGTGGACTATTTCTCCAGCACTATCAGTAAAACACGTGACTCCACTTATCGGCAAACACTTACTGCCCCACCCATGGGCGAGCCCGACTCTTATACTTACCAGGAACGCACCACCATGTCGTACGATGCTACGCTGATAACCCTTACACCCAGTGTTACTTTCAAAGCTATCTCCCGACCAAAATGGTTCCTTTACAATAAGGTGGGTGTGGTTGTTACCTTCAGGCCAAACAGCAGGGAAACAGATATTACAGACATCAACACCCGCAAAGGATGGCAGGGATTTTTTAAAGATTCTGCCAGCAGGATAGTAAAAAAATATGACTGGGGCATTAAGAACCCGGCGGTAGGTTTTATGGGTGCATTTGGTATGCAGTTAAAAGTTGCAGAACGTTTCAGGCTATTTGGCGAAGTGCAGTTTTCGCATATTGTATTTGTGGTGCGTAGCAGGTCGCTGGTGGAATTTACCATTGATGGAAATGATATTAAAAGCACCCTGCCGGTAAGCATACGTGAGCTGCAATTTGTAAAATCATTTACTTCCAATTCTTTAAGCCGGGACCCTGATCAGCCATCGCAGGCACTCACACAACGGATACCTATTACTTATATTGGTGGCCAGGTAGGGATAGTTTATCAGTTAAGATAAACCTGCACCCTGATAATTATTTTTTCACAACCAACCGGGGTTAATCAATCTGCACAAGTCGCCTTTAACCTGCAACCCCCGCTGATGCTATAATATTAATACTATGCACCCCATTGATAAGCAAAGGAAAAACAACACCATTATAAAACTGGTTAGTGGCATAATCATCGTTGCCGCCCTGGGCTGGTTGCTGAGCCTTTTTTTAGGAAACGATACCCCGAAGATGGTTGATAACGACCCGGTAAAAGTAGAGCCTGCGGAAAATATCATTGCTCTTCAGCAGCGTTCCTTATTGATGCAGGACGAACTATTACACGCCAGGTTTGATACCTTACAAAAGCTGGATGGGGCTTACACTTTGATGAGTGGAGATACGGCCAACAAGAATTTACTCACCGGCTTAGACACCCGTATTGCCATGGCTGAACAATCATTTCTGCAAAGCCTTGATAGTGTTTCAAAGAAGGTACTCACCTATCCAAATGAGGCAGATGAAAAATTATTTATAAATATGATTGGCTCCTTTAGAATGGCCTTTGAAAACAGGCGATCATTAAACATATTGCGTAAGGCAATTAATAACGACACCGCTCATTTTAATGATAAAGAAACATCTATGCTGCAACTGCAAATTGCCATGCTGGATAAGGATGCAAAAATTGCTTACCTGGAGAATGTATTGAGTTTATCTAAAAATAAAAACAGCAGTTATTTTGGGGCAGCAGATGCAGGCAATACTATCAGTAAAGAAAACAACCCACCTGTTGAAAATGACGAGGCTGATGAAAATAAAATTGCCTTGTTAATTGCAAAAAATAATGCCCTTCAAAAAGATTACGACCGGGTGATAAAACAATTGCAGGATGCAAGAAAAAACACCGGTCAGGGTGATGTAGTTTTAAAAGAAAAGAATGAGTTGCTTTTGTACCAGTTAGAAGATGTGAACACTGAGCTGAACCTTGCAAAAGTAGATTGCAATTTAACAAGGGTAGATGCTACACAGATTATTTCAACCGCCAAAC
The DNA here is from genome assembly GCA_031392305.1 of Ferruginibacter sp. Taxonomy (GTDB): domain Bacteria; phylum Bacteroidota; class Bacteroidia; order Chitinophagales; family Chitinophagaceae; genus Ferruginibacter. Next base: position 13,961 of record JANMVB010000530.1, on the reverse strand, counting down.
AAAGAAGGCTTTTGTTAACAGAGGCCTTGTCAATATTGAATAATTTATCAGATACAAAAAATGATGAGCTGCAAAAAAAGGTAAAGGAAAAAATTGCACGTCTAAATTATATCGCAAAAAATTACAGGGATTGATTGGATGATTGAAGGGCTTGATTTTAATTTTATTGTCCGAACAAAGAAGCAGCAATGGTCGTCATCGTTGTGTCACTCCCTTGTACAGCATACCAATGGGGAACTTTAATTGCGTTATAAAATAATAGGGTTAGGGCATTTACTTCGTAAACGAATTCTGCCATGGCCTCGAATAAAAATAATAGATGTGTGAACTAAATACCTAATTCTATAAATAAAAAAACGGTTGACCCATTCAATAATTTAAATCGGCCAATAACCTATCGGATAAAGTAAACTTTCTAAGCGGAAACAAATAATGTAGGTAATGTTGCCAATTGGTAATTAGTACAAGAGGGCGATGCAACGATGCCCCTCATAGCTACTTAGCCCGGACAAAAAATACTCATCATTTAAAGCTTACCAACTGGCACTAAAACTCTTCATAAACTCCGGGAAATTTTTTGTTTTGTAAGCTCCGTCGCCGAAAAATTTAAGGGGAGACTCTATCTCTTTGGGTTTAAGATAACCCGGCAACGGCGCAGGTTGGGCATTAAGCGCACTGAGGAAAATGGTGGTTGGATAACTCATTTGGCCATACATTAAATGCACGGCAAGGTCATTCACTTTATTTGCTTTGTTATAGCCGTACATCTTACCGTTCCACTCCACAGAGTCACGGCTTTCGGCATCAAACTTTACTGCGTAATATTTTTCATTTATGTAAGCTGCTACTTTATTGTTGCTGTATGTTTCCCTGTCCATTACTTTGCACCAGCCACACCAACTGGTATATACATCCAGCAGCACCGGCTTAGGATTAATTTTATAAGCGGCCTGCATTTCAGCAATGCTTAACCAATTAATTTTTTCTTTTTTAGGGTTGGTAAAAGAGGCAAGTAATAAAATTACTGCACCACTTATAAAAAAACTGATAACCTTTTGCATACAATATTTGTTTAGTAGCTTACACACATAAAATAACGACAAAGTAATGAATAAAATTGTAGTAGCCATCACCGGGGCAAGCGGCTCAATCTACGCTAAATTATTATTAGACAAATTATCTGCCATCCCCGGGCAATGGAGTGAACTTGCGGTTATTTTAACAGAAAATGCCCGACAGGTATGGAAAACAGAGCTGGATGACGCCCCGGCAGATTACCAGGAAAAAAACCAGCAGATAAAATTTTATACCCAACAGGATTTTATGGCACCCTTTGCATCTGGCAGCGGTCAGTTTAATATTATGATTATTGTGCCCTGTAGCATGGGTACCCTTGGCCGCATTGCCACCGGAATTAGCAATGACCTTATTTCAAGAGCTGCCGATGTAATATTAAAAGAAAGAAGGAAACTGATTTGCGTAGTGAGGGATACGCCTTATAACCTGGTACATATCCGCAACATGGAAACCGTTACACTTGCCGGAGGAATTATTGCGCCTGCCACACCCTCTTTTTACAGCAGGCCTGCTACTATTGAAGATGTTGCGGCAACAGTGGTGGACAGGGTAATAGACCTTGCAGGCTTAGATATAAAAACTTACCGGTGGGGAGAAAAACCTAGTGAGTGATAACCGAGGAAATGAAAATGAATTTTTCTGATTTGCACATTTGCACATTTTCTGATTTGCGCATTTGCACATTTTCTCATTTGCACATTTGCACATTTTATCATTTTCACATTTGCACATTTGCACATTTTCTCATTTGCACATTTGCACATTAACGAATTACCTCAAATCTACCACTTCTACTCCAGGGTATTTCTTAGCATCAAATATAAATTGTGCATCACTCACCGGCGTGGTGGTATTTAATTTTGCAACGGAGTAAGTGTACTTATTGCCTGTTTTTTCAAACACTTTTGTGCTGGTGATGGTTTGTGTTTTCTTATCTACATACACCAACACTTTAAAGAAGGGTTTGGTTTTATCGATAGGTGTCAGCTCTATTTCCTGGGTAGCTTTACCACCCAATTTTACATCTCCGTTCAGTTTGTACAAAAAGTCTTTATCGTAAAAATTTGTAAATATTTTTTGAGGGGTAATAGAATTAGCGGTAGGATCAATTTTGGTGATAGTAAGTTCATTTGCTGCTTTATCATAGGTTGAAATATTGCTCCCATCGCAAAAAATTTCCTGGCCTGTTACGCTGATCCTGTACCTGGTGCCTTTCATAAATACAGTGCCTGTTTTTACACCCAATGCTTTGCCGGCATTGTTTTCAATTTTAAGTGAAAAGGTGGACTGCACTGATTTAAAGGTTTTGAATTTGGCACTAACTGCATCCAGTATTTTTTTTGCCTCCGGATCATTTTTGCCCATGCCCTGTGGTTGTGCAATGGCTGAAGCTACGCAAACTGATACTAATAAAAGACTGGTAATAAATTTTTTCATCTGTTGTTATTTAATAAAGCAACCCCTTTTTAAAAGGAGCCGCAAAGATAAGAGAATAGACCCGTTTGTATAAACGGGGTTTAACACTTGTATTTAAAGAACTGTTAATGTACCTTGATAGGAAAATAATTGCGGGGCTATTTCGTTAATCGTACCATGCAATGTGTATTTTGCATTACTTCAACACTCAGCACTTCAACTCAACTTTTGATCCAGCCTTAACAATCACCTAATTCCTTTTAAAAATGGAGAATAATATTCCTATGTCACAACGGGGAAACTATACCCCGGATGCATTTACAAAACTGCTGTGGTGGCTATCAACAGCGGAAAAAGAATTGCTGGAAGATGCAGTAGTTGACCGCAACCGTTATAAAATTGTTGGCATGACTGTACTGGCCACCTGGGCATTTGCTACCCTGGCATGGTGGTACTTTTTCTACACAGTTACTGCTAATGCCTGGCTGGCACTTCCCCTGGGGTTTTTTATGGGTTTTATAATATTAACCATCGACAGGGCCCTGATAAAGGGCATTAACAAGTATAACAAAAACCGGGTGCTCCCTTTACTTTTCAGGGGTTTACTGGCAGTAACCATTGGCGTATTTATGGCACAGCCTGCCTTGTTGTATATGTTTAAAAAAGAGATTACGCTGCAAACGTCGCTGGACAATGAACAGAAGAAACAAATTAAAAAGCAGCAGCTTGATTCCCTTTATAAAAACAGAAAGGCAGAATTAACCACTCAAAAAGAAATACTGCAAAAAGAAAACAACGCTAAGTACAACGATGTAGTGGCAGCAAGAAATAATTTTTTAGCAGAAACAGATGGCAGCGGTGGCACGGGTAAAGTAGGTATAAAAGATATTGCCATTGCAAAGCGGAACGAGTATCAAAAACTGGATGAAGAATATAAAAGTTTGCTGACTGCCAACCAACCTGCCATCAACGATATTGATGCTTCCTTAAAAACTATCCAGGAAAATATTACCCGGGAAGAACAGGTCTTTACCACTTACTTTAATAACGGATTTTTAACCCAGATTGAAGCGCTGAATAACCTGGTAAAAAATAACAGTGCATTGCAATACCGTTATTATTTACTGGTGATGATTTTATTATTGATTGAATTAATGCCGGTAATTGCTAAAACGCTTTTGCCTGCCGGTACTTATGATGAAAGGGTATTTTTAAGAGAGGCTATGGAAAAAGAAATTGCGAATAGCAATATCCGAAAAGAGCAGGAATTAAAGGAATTATACAATAGCCTGGCATTACAAAACGATAGCGAAGCCATTACCGCTTTTTTCAACCTTACCAAAGATGACAGAACAGAAAAGATGAAAGCCTTCAGTAAAAAATGGAAGGAAGAAAATCACCAAACCTTCGACGGGCTTTGGGAGAAAATGAAAAGAGAGATTTTATCGAAGCAGGAGAATTAATAGCCCTTAGCATCAGTCGTTGGTCGGGAGACCAACGACGGCGGTGGGCTTCAGCCGCTTTTTCATTGAGCCACTTTGCTCACAGCTATCCCGCCGAGCCGCTGTTGGTCTCTTGATCAACAATGTGAAATGCTAATCGATTTATCGTGTAGTCCTTAGCGTCAGTCGTTGGCCAGGAGACCAACGACGGCGGTGGGCTTCAGCCGCTTTTTCATTGAGCCACTTTGCTCACAGTTATCCCGGCGAGCCGCTGTTGGTCTCCTGACCAACAGCTGAACTGGAAAAGAAACGAGTACTAAATATTAAGCAGGTAAAGATCCACATTGGTATGACGTACAAGGGAGTGACACAACGATGATGACCAAAGCTTCTTAGCCGGAGCAATAAAAAAAATGATTGAATAAAAATTAGTCCCCAGTTTTATATCATCTCACTCTGCAGCAGCGGATTTTTTACTGATATTTTCATATCGGAAAACTCTTTGGCAGCCTTAATAAAATTTACAAAAATCGGTTGTGGGTTTTCTACCGTGCTCTTTAATTCAGGGTGATATTGTACCCCTATAAAAAACGGGTGGTTTTGCAATTCAATAATTTCTACCAGCCCCGTGCCCGGGTTTTTTCCACTGGCAATCATGCCTGCATCTTCAAATCTTTCGAGGTAGGCATTGTTAAACTCCCAGCGGTGCCGGTGCCGCTCGCTGATGGGTGAATGGCCATAGATTTTATACGCTAACGTGCCCTCCTTAATTTCGCAGGGATACGATCCCAGGCGCATGGTGCCGCCTTTTGCAGTTACTGTTTTTTGTTCTTCCATTAAATCAATTACCGGGTCAGGGGTTTTTGTATCCATCTCGGTAGAGTGCGCCTCTTTAAGGTCGAGTACATTTCTTGCAAACTCAATGGCCGCCATTTGCATGCCGAGGCAAATTCCAAAGAAGGGTAATTTATTTTCCCTTGCATATTTTACAGCAATAATTTTTCCTTCAACTCCCCTTGTTCCAAAGCCGGGTGCCACCAGTAAGCCATCGAGGTTGCCAAGTTTTTCGGCCACATTATCATCGGTAATAAATTCGCTGTGTACGTTTTGTATTTGCACCTTGCATTCATTCATGGCTCCTGCATGTACAAACGATTCCAGTATCGATTTGTAGGCATCCTGCAGTTCAATATATTTTCCGATAAGGCCAATTGTAACTTTTCCTGAAGGATATTTTAATTTATCTAAAAACTCCTTCCACTTACCCAGTTCGGGAGCTGAATAACCATTGATATGCAACTTCTTCAACACAATTACATCCAGGCCTTCCTGCAACATTTTCAGCGGCACTTCATAGATAGAACTTGCATCCATTGCTTCAATCACCGCTTCAACTTTTACATTACAAAACTGGGCAATCTTTTTCTTAAGGTCAAGGTTAAGAGAACGCTCTGTTCTGCATACAATTATATCCGGGTGCACCCCGTTTTCACTCATCAGTTTTACGCTATGCTGTGTTGGTTTTGTTTTTAATTCTTTGGCAGCCTTCAGGTATGGGATCAGTGTTAAATGCACCACCAGGCAATCTTCTTCCTCCATCTCCCACTGCAATTGCCTTACAGCTTCTACAAAAGGGAGGCTTTCAATATCACCAACAGTACCGCCTATTTCTGTAATAACAATATCATATTGCCCGGTGCTGCCAATCAATAACATCCTGCGTTTAATCTCATCAGTTATATGCGGAATTACCTGCACGGTTTTACCAAGGTATGCACCATCCCTTTCCTGGTTAATCACCGTTTGGTAAATCCTTCCGGTTGTTACGTTATTTGCCTGCGAAGTAAAAATGTTTAAAAATCTTTCGTAATGGCCAAGGTCAAGATCAGTTTCAGCTCCGTCTTCAGTTACAAAACATTCGCCGTGCTCATACGGATTAAGCGTGCCCGGATCTACATTAATGTATGGATCAAATTTCTGGATGGTTACTTTCAACCCCCTCGATTGAAGCAACTTTGCCAGGGAGGCAGCAATAATTCCTTTGCCCAGGGAGGAAGTAACACCGCCGGTTACAAAAATGTATTTGGTCATTGTATAAATTTATTAAAGATTAGTATTAAACCTTGTAAACAATAAAATTTCAACCGTTATTCAGCCTCATTAAAATTAACTGAACCAACGAAACAAGCATATTCAATAAAAAACAGGATTGATATTTATTTTTGCAAAATGACCAGCGGCTTTAAAACTTTGGTACTGAGAAAAAAAAATCCGTGAGGTCATGCAAATCTACAGCGAATAATCCGGAGGATAAAATTTCGATAATAATTTGTGGAAAAAAATAACAATTACCGTGTCATTTTGAATAATACTAATATATGTTTCCACATGTGAAGGAGTAATAAACAGGTAGAAAAAAATTTTTTGTCCGGGCTAAGAAGCAATGAGGGGCACCGTTGCGTCGCCCTCTTGTACTAAATACCAATGGGCTGCTTTTACTACATTATATATATACACACAATTTAATTTTCATTAACCCTTGCAACACTACCTGTTTTAAATTACATTCCTGATTAAATATCCAGCCAGGTACATATTACATCATAAAAAATAAAAGCGAATTATCTCCTATCCTGTTGGTTATAAAAAACATCTGCTATCTAAATATATACCCTGGTAAACTTTTATGACAAAAACTTTGTTTAGCAGTTTGTTGCATCGTAATTTCATGGCTTCTTCCTCATCACCAATACAACAATCAATACCTAAACCTGATAGTTTTATGGATTCATTAAAGAGTAGTTTCAAAGCCAAATCGGAAATTATATCCGCCGAAATAAAGGAAATGCTGAAAGAGCATGGCAATAAAAAGATTGGGGAAGTTACCCTTAGCCAGGTGTACCAGGGTATGCGTGGCATTACAGGGCTTGTAACCGAAACCTCATTGCTGGATGCACAGGAAGGTATCCGTTTCAGGGGTTATACTATTCCTGAACTGCAACAAAAATTACCCAAGGCTGCCAATGGGTCCGAGCCCTTGCCGGAAGGATTATTTCACCTGATGCTGCTGGGCGAGTTACCAACAGAAGAAGATGTTAATTATATTACTTCTGTATTGCAGCGCCGCAGCCATGTACCCAATCATGTATTTGCAACCATCGAAGCTACACCCATAAGCACACACCCCATGACGCAGTTTGTAATTGCGATAATGGCACTGCAAACAGAAAGTAGTTTTGCCAAAAGGTACGCTGCCGGCATGAGCAAAAAAGATTATTGGGAAGCAGTATTCGATGATTCGATGGACCTCATTGCACGCCTGCCACGGGTAGCAGCTTACATTTACCGCCGCAAATATAAAAACGGTGAGCATATCCAGCCCAATGGGTTATTGGATTGGTCAGGAAATTTTGCCCACATGATGGGATACGAAAGTGAAAGCTTTAAAGAACTGATGCGGTTATATATGACCATTCATGCAGACCATGAAGGTGGCAATGTATCCGCACATACCACTCATTTGGTAGGCTCTGCCCTTAGTGATCCCTACCTCGCTTTTGCCGCAGGCATGAATGGCCTCGCCGGCCCATTACACGGACTCGCCAACCAGGAAGTAATTAAATGGATTTATGAAATGCAGGAACAACTGGATACCGATCTGCCAACTCCGGAACAAATTGCCCAATACGTACAGGATACATTAAAAGCAGGAAAAGTGGTACCCGGTTATGGCCATGCTGTATTACGCAAAACAGACCCCCGCTACACCGCACAGCTTGAGTTTGGTAAAAAGCACATGCCTGATGATAAGCTATGCCAAACGGTTTGGAATATTTATGACACCGTTCCTCCCATCTTACAATCCATGGGAAAAATTAAAAACCCATGGCCTAATGTAGATGCACACAGTGGCGCATTGCTGGTACATTACGGCATGGTAGAATATGAATTTTATACTGTATTGTTTGGCGTATCAAGGGCATTGGGTGTATTGGCCAGCCTCTGCTGGGATAGGGCGCTGGGCTTTCCGCTTGAAAGGCCAAAATCTGTTACCACCGATATTGTAAAGCTATGGCTCGAAGGCAAAGATGAGATATGGGGAGATTAGTGAAAATTGATTTTGAAGCAACAGCCCCTAAAACTATATTTGCAATCCGTTTGGGGAATTAGCTCAGTTGGTAGAGCGCTTGCATGGCATGCAAGAGGTCAGCGGTTCGAACCCGCTATTCTCCACAAAAGCTTCGCACAATGCGAAGCTTTTTTTATGTATTTAATGCTCCCCATTTTCAGGGCAACTTCAAATACTTTCCCCAGTAAACAAACTTTGCATTTATTTTACGGTATCATAATGCAGAATGAAACCCACCAAACAATATATATTAGATAAGGCGCTGATCCTTTTTAATGAAAAGGGATTTGTAAATGTTCGCCTGCAGCATATTGCCGACACAGCTTTTGTAAGTGTAGGGCACCTGGCGTATCATTTTAAAAATAAAGAAGACATCATTTTATCGCTTTATAAAAGATTAAAGAAAAAGCAGGAATTGCTGCTTACAGAATTTAGGGTGTTACCGCTTTTTGAAGATATTGATTTCCTGTTACGCAATGTCTATGAGTTGCAGCAACAGTACCGTTTTTTTTATTTGGATACATTAGAAGTCATCAGGGCATTCCCTGAGATAGCAGAAAAGCACAGGAAGTTGCTTAGTTTTCAGCGGCAGCAAATTCAGTTTATGATGGAGTTTAATACCTCCCGGGGCTCTTTTAAGCAACCGCAGTATAACGAGCAGTTCGCAGAACTTGCGCATATCTTTTGCATGGCCATGGATAACTGGATGAGCTACCAATTTGTAAACAGCACCACTGAACCCAATGAAGATTATTATTGTAAAGATCTCTGGGCAATTTTGAAAGTATTTTTCACGGATATGGGGATACCGGAATTTCGACAGTTGCATAATAAAGGAATTGGTTATTTTTAGGGTGCAATTTCTTACCCCTCCTTTCATGAATAATAAACTTAAAATAGGCAAACCTGTATTATTAGAAATGAATAATTTCCTGACCAACGAGAAATATGTTGGGCAGGTAGCCAAACCTAGGGATTTGCTTTTCATTGCAGATGGCTCATGGCTAAAAGACAGTGCTGTAATAGATGTAATTAGCAATGACCGGGGAGCATGGGATGTAGCGCTCATTTTTGCGCATTACAAAAACCCCCTTAAATTAATTGTCAGACATATAACAAGGTGTTATAGTAAACAGAAGGCCCTGGCAACTGCATTTTACATCCGTAAAGAAGCCGCTAAAGACAGGAGAGGTACACTTATTGTATCAATTAAAGACCTGGATCTTTGCACCAATTAAATAAACTATCTCTCCCAATTTATTTTTCTTTACAGATGTTTTTTTATTACCCGCTCAGCAGTATTTATAGAAATATATTTTTTTACGGGCATTGATAATATCGCTTATCTAAGCCAATTTGCCCCGTATCAGGAAAATAAAAATAACGCCTTCATCTTTCTCATTAGCCAGAAAATAAATATTAGAAAATATTTCCTAATCATAAAATAAGTTATTAACTTAGAAAATATTTTCTAACTAAAAACGATTGTTATGGCTAATGTACTATGGTTGCAAGGTGGTGCCTGTAGTGGCAACACCATGTCCTTCTTAAATGCTGAAGAACCAACTGTAGTAGAGTTGGTTGTAGATTTCGGGATCAACATTTTATGGCATCCCACCTGCGGACTGGAAATAGGTCACCAGGTTTCTGCCCTGATGAAAGACTGCATCTCAGGAAAAATCGCTCTCGACATTTTAGTATTTGAAGGCACACTCATTGAAGGCCCCGGCGGAACAGGCACGATGAATAATTTCTGCGAACGTCCCATGAAAGACTGGGTAAAGGAATTATCCAAAGTGGCTTCTTATGTTGTTGCCATCGGAGATTGTGCTACCTGGGGCGGCATTCCTGCAGTACCACCCAACCCAAGCGAAAGCACCGGCTTACAGTTTCTTAAAAAAGAAAAGGGCGGTTACCTGGGAGCAAACTATGTTTCCAAAGGGGGTTTGCCGGTAATTAATATTCCTGGCTGCCCTGCTCACCCCGATTGGATCACACAAATATTAGTGGCCATTGCTACCGGAAGAATTGCGGATGTGAAAGTGGATGCTTTTCACCGCCCCACTACTTTCTTCAGTGATTTTGTACAAACAGGTTGTACCAATGCAAGGGCATTCAGTGAAAAAGTGGATGGCCATTTTGGGCAGCGTGGCGGTTGTTTATTTTATGAAGTAGGTTGTCGTGGCCCAATGACGCATGCAAGTTGTAACCGAATATTATGGAACCGGCACTCTTCTAAAACAAGAGCTAATCATCCATGCCTTGGTTGTACCGAACCAGGCTTTCCTCATCATGATTTAAAGAAGGGAAGCATTTTTAAAACCATGCACTACCTTGGCTTTATGCCAAAAGAAATTCCTGTTGGAGATAATGCATTAAGCTATTACTTTAAAGCAGGTGTAGGCAAAGTATTTGGATCTACTAAAAAAATATTTACAACCACCAAATAAATGTATGATGTATGATTTATGATGTCTAATATAAATTTGGTAAAATCATACATCAGAAATCATACATCAGAAATCAAACTATTACTCACAACTAATTTAAAATACCATGGCAACTAAAGAATTAAATATATCACCGGTTGGTCGTGTAGAAGGCGACCTTGATGTAAATGTGTATATGGAAAATGGCGTTGTTACCCGTGCCAATACACAGGCATCTATGTTTCGTGGTTTCGAAATAATTTTAAGAGGTAAAGATCCGCAAGCTGGATTAATTGTTACACCACGGGCATGCGGTATTTGCGGCGGCTCACATTTATATTGTGCATCTTCTGCATTAGATACGGCATGGAAAACACAACTTAGTCCCAATGCTTTATTATTAAGGGCTATCGGGCAGGCCAGCGAAAGTTTACAAAGTGATCCACGCTGGTTCTATGCAATTATGGCTACAGATATGGCCAATAAAAAATTTGCCAATAAGCCATTGTATGCTGAAGTAGCTAAGCGTTGGTCTGCTTATGTAGGCACTTCATTTCAAATTGGATTAACGGCAAGCGGAAGGCCGGTTGAAGTTTACGCCATTTTTGGCGGGCAGTGGCCGCACAGCAGTTATATGGTGCCGGGTGGTGTAATGTGTGCACCTACTTTAAAAGATATTACCCGTTCTCATGCTATCTTAAATCAATTTAAAAATGATTGGCTGGAACCCATTTGGTTTGGATGTTCTATTGAGCGCTACATGAAAATAAAAAGCTGGGATGATATGATGGAGTGGCTGGAAGAAAATGAAAGCCATAAAAACAGTGATCTCGGTTTATACCTGCGTGCCGGAATAGAATTTGGATTAGATAAAATGGGACAGGGCCTTGGTAAATATATTGCATACGGAACATACCTGCACAAAGACCGCTACAATCATCCAACTATTGAAAGCCGCAACCAGGCATTGATACAGTCCAGCGGTTTTTATGATGGTAAAGATTATCATGTATTTGATCACAATCAAATTATTGAACATGTAAAACATAGTTGGTACCAGGATGCAGCTCCTGCACATCCGTTTAAAGAAGATGCACCCATTCCAACCAAATCTTCCGCATTAGATAAAACAGATTTTTCCGGCAAATACAGTTGGGCTAAGGCTCCCCGTTATATGGGGCAGGCTGCCGAAGCCGGTCCGCTGGCAAGGGTTATTATGAACGCTAATCCTGCCAACCTTCCTCACCAGATTCAGGATCCTTTGTTTGGTGATATCATGAAAAAAATGGGGCCAAGTGTATTCGTCCGCAACCTTGCCCGTATGCATGAGATGGCAAAGTTATATACGAACTTGAATGAATGGCTTGGGCAGATAAGATTGGATGATGAGTTTTACATTAAACCTGTGGAGCAGGATGGTCAAGGCTTTGGTGCAACAGAAGCAGTACGTGGTGCGCTGGCCCACTGGATTGATATTAAAGATGGTGTTATAAAAAATTACCAGATTGTGGCACCCACAACATGGAACGTAGGGCCAAAAGATGAGAAGGGAAATTCCGGCGCTATTGAATCTGCTTTGATAGGCTTGGAAATTGAAGATGAAAATGATCCCGTTGAAGTTGGGTTGGTGGCACGTTCCTTTGATAGTTGCCTGGTTTGTACCGTACATGCACACGACAATAAAACGGGTAAAGAACTGGCACGCTTTAAATTATAATCCTATAAAATTAAATGAAAGACCCCCGTAAACCCGTTCCGCCATTTGCGGCACGGGTTTTTATTGAAGCAAAGAAATTATAGCGTAAACATGCTTCACTTTAAATGAAAAAACGAACACATTACAAGCACAACCAAATGCTATATGTTTTTATTGAATGACCCGTAAATTTTTAAATAACCTAAATAATATTTCAGTTGCATGGTTGCAATTTTTTTATGGTCCGGGCAAAAGTATTTCAATTTGGCATCGTTGCGTCGCACTCTTGTGCGGCATACCAAGGAGGAGCTTTTCCTGCCAAATACACTCCCTGCCGGATGTGATTTTTTTTGAAAATTCAGGCATATTGAAAAGTAAAAAACTTAGAATTGCTACCCGAAAGTTTACAGCAATCACCTATTACCAAAGGTAGCTATCTAGCCTGCAGGTGTGTACCACAAAGATATTTAGTACAAGAGGGCGATGCAACGATGATGACCAATGTATCACTGCCCGGACAACAAATTTTAACTATAATAATAAATTGAAAATTGCCTTTAAAAATATTGAATCTTCACTTTTATATAGCACTGATTAACTAACTTGTAATATGGAAACAATCACCGCATTAAAAACTGCAATTCTTGGTTTTGGAAATCCGGTACGAAGCGATGATGCCATTGGTGTTTATGTAGTAAATGAATTGCAAAAACATTTACAGCACCGTGATGATGTAAACGTTTTTGATATGGGCACTTCTGCATTTGAAATATTATTTAAACTAAAAGGCCATCAGCGGATAATTATTGTGGATGGTGTAATTAATTCCGGCGAAGAAGATGGTACACTGTTTTGCTTGCCTGTTTCTGAAATACATGCACAGATACAGGATGACCCGATGGTTTTTTTACACGGCATGAAATGGGACCAGGCATTGAGCTACGCAAAAAAATTAATGGGAGATGAATTTCCTGAAGACACCATACAGGTTTACCTGGTAGCTATTTCCGAAATAAAAATAAATATGGAGTTGAGTGAAAACGTAAAAGCAGCAGGCGATAAATTGATTGCAACCATTTTAAATGATGTGTAAATACTATGATACATCTGCCTAAAGAAACGATACCCGGTGCTAAATCATTTATTGCAGACAGCGATGTTTATTTAGAAGCATCACACATTTGCATAAAAAAAAATATTGCTGAAAAAATTTTTGGTAATGAAACGGTGGTGCTGAGTGTGTACTATGCAAAAGATAACGGTTTTATGGTGGCGCCTGCAAGCGAAGAATTATTTAAAAATTTGCACAAAGCCAGTCAGCAAATGCTGAAAAGCAAAAATGCGGCAGGCGATAAATCAATTTCTATACAGGAGCTGGCATTGGATAATGATATAAATGAACAGGACCGTAACCTTGAATTTGCAGCGGAAGAAGCCTTGCACATTTTAAAAGTAAAATTGTAATTATGAGTAAAAAATTATTGTACGTTTATTACCAGGATAGTTTAGATGCACCCACCATTCATGAGTATATTGAATCTATAGAAAGGCTGGATGATATTGTTGCTGTGCAGCAAACCGATACAATAATGAACGGCGTATCCAATGCCATTTACATAAACGAAAACCGTATTCACATCAGGCCAGATTGGCTGGACAAACGTCCGGCAATTGTTTTTCCTTCTGAAATACCGTTTAATAAAAATTATTTTCTGGGAGTGGTATTTGGTATGCTGGGCAATGAAGAAAAGTATCCGCAATATTTTACTGCG
>JANMVB010000513.1:0-7827 GCA_031392305.1 Ferruginibacter sp. | reverse complement strand
GTGCCATACCGGAAAGAATCTACGCCTTCATGAGAGATTATGAGCAGGAAGCGTACAGACTCGGTATTCCATTACGCACCCGTCACAATGAGGTAGCGCCATCGCAGTTTGAGTGTGCGCCTATTTTTGAAGAAGCGAACCTTGCCGTAGATCACAACACTTTACTGATGGATGTGATGACGAGGGTAGCAAAACGCCATGGCCTGATGGTACTATTGCATGAGAAACCGTTTGCTGGTATTAATGGTAGTGGTAAGCACAACAACTGGAGTATTGCTACGGATACAGGCGTTAATTTATTGGCTCCGGGTAAAACACCCAAGACCAACCTGATGTTCTTAACCTTTTTTGTAAATACCATTAAAGCGGTGCATGATTATGCTCCACTGTTAAGGGCGAGCATTGCAAGTGCTGGCAACGATCACAGGCTGGGAGCAAACGAAGCGCCCCCGGCAATTATTTCAATATTTATTGGTAAGTATCTTACTGAAGTATTGAACCAGGTAGAAACAAGGGTAGGAGGTAAGTTTGATGAACAGGATGAAGCCATGCTTAAACTGGATATTCATAAAACTATTCCGGAACTGATGCTGGATAATACAGACAGGAACCGTACTTCACCATTTGCATTTACCGGTAATAAATTTGAGTTTCGTGCGGTAGGCTCGGCTGCTAACTGTGCCATCAACATGACGGTATTAAATACCATTGTAGCACAAACTTTAAAGCAATTTAAGAAAGACGTAGATGCAGCAATTGAAGGTGGCGATAAAAAAGAAATTGCCATTATGCATGTTATTCAAAAATACATTGTAGAAAGTAAATCAGTTTTATTTGAAGGTGATGGCTATAGCGACGAGTGGGCAGCAGAAGCAGAAAAGAGAGGATTGGAAAATGTAAAAACTACTCCGCAGGCATTGGATGCTTATTTATCAACCTCATCAAAAAATCTTTTTGAAAGCAATGATATTTATACACATGCAGAGCTGGAAGCACGCCATGAAATAATGCTGGAAGCCTACATTAAAAAAGTGCAGATAGAAGCCAGGATTATGGGTGAGCTTGCTTCATCACATATTTTACCTTCTGCAGTTAAATACCAGAATATTTTAATTGAAAATATCAATGGGTTAAAAGCTGCAGGTTTGCCTGAGTCTGCTTATGCCAACCAATTAAATATTTTGAAAGAACTAAGTGATCATATCAATGCTATGAGCAGTGGTGTTAAAAATATGATTGAAGCAAGGAAAAAAGCAAACGTGATTGCTGATACAAAAGAAAAAGCAATTGCTTATTGCGATGATATAAAAGGAAAGCATTTTGATGACATCCGCTATCATGTTGATAAGATGGAACTGCTGGTAGATGATGCGATATGGTCGTTGCCGAAGTATAGGGAAATGTTGTTTTTAAGATAAATGAATCTGCCGGATTGATAAATTGTAATCCGGAAATACATAGCTGGCAAGCAATCGTTAAAAGAACCGGTTCACTTTTGTGGCCGGTTTTTTCGTATGTGTCCTTCCCCCGGGCCACTATCTTTAATGGAGTAGCGATAATTTAAATGCCTCAGGCAGTTGTTGATTTCATTAAATAAAATATATTTGGTAGTACTTAAAACGAATGCTTCATACTGCCTCCGAATTATTCCGTATCGAAACATTTTATCCAAATTACCTTACAACTATTTAACCCAACCTACCAACATGATTAAACTAACCCTAACAGCTTTATGGCTTTCATTAACTTTTAACTGCCTTGCACAAATAAAATTTGAAACTGGTTATTTTATTAATAATAAGAGTGAAAAAATAGTTTGCCTTATTAAGAATATTGATTGGAAAAACAACCCTGATGAATTCGCCTATAAATTAACTGAAGACGCAGCAGTGCAAACAGGCCGTAAAGTGGATGTGGCAGAATTTGGAGTAGCAAATAGTTTAAAATACAAACGGTTTAAGGTAGATATAGAGCGCTCATCTGAAAAGCTCGACCGGTTAAGCAATACAGTAGCGCCGGAGTTTACCAGTGAAGATTTATTTTTAAAAGTTTTGGTAGAAGGAAAGGCAACACTGTATGTTTTTGAAATGCAGGATATCACTAAGTTTTTTTTTAGCACAGCAAAGGTTAAGCCAACACAATTAATTTTTAAAAGCTATACGGGTAATGGCAATTCAATTGCGGAAAATAATACGTTCCGTGAACAGTTGTGGATCAATTTAAAATGCTCTACCAATGATTTAAAGCGTATAGAGAAAATCAGGTACCAGCAGCATGAATTAATCAATTTCTTTACTGCTTATAATACCTGCGAAAAATCTACCTCTACAAATTTTGAAGCCACCAACCGAAAAGGGTGGGTTCATTTATCAGTTCGTGCCGGGCCCAATCTTGCCGGCCTTGATGTACAGAATTCGCTCACGGGTTTCAACCACCACTTCGATAGCAAAATTGCTTTAAGGCTGGGTGTAGAAGGCGAATTTGTTTTTGCATTTAATAAAAACAAATGGTCGGTAATTGTAGAGCCTTCTTATCAATCATATAAATCACGTGCCAAAGGAAATAGTGCCATCACAATCGATTATAAGTTTATAGAACTATCAGCAGGCTTACGGCATTATTTTTTTCTTAATGATGATTCAAAGCTTTTTTTAAATGCTGGCCTCCTGCAGGATTTTCCACTCAGTTCTTCTTTTCGACCAGATAGATATAATAACTTAAATACGAAATCTGTATTGAGTGCGTCATTTGGGGTAGGCTATAAATACAAAAATAAATTCAGTGTTGAACTGCGGTCGCTCTTAAACAGAAATATACTTAACTGGTATATTTATTATGATTCTCAGTTTAAAAATACCGGGTTAATTTTTGGGTACACTATATTCTAAAAATATTTTAAACCGGTATGAACAATTGTCCGTTGGCTGTGTTAAGTTCTACATTTTGTAACAGTTGAAATGGTAGAAAATTACTGCGACTGTACTACTTAATCGCAGCTTTACGATAATTGCTCAACAGGAAAATATGAAAAAAATATTTTTAGTATTATTCTCAGCCGCTATGGCACAGGCTTTTGCCCAACCGGCCTATCTTTCAGCAAGAATATCGCAGGTCGAAAACAATCTTATCCCCTTTGTACCGGTAAAGGATTTTAAAGGATGGAACATACTTGACCGGATGAAATATTATCATGTGCCCGGTGTAAGTATCGCTGTAATAAAAAACTATAAAATTGATTGGGCAAAAGGGTACGGGTTGGCAGATACTTTACTTCGTATTCCTGTTACTACTTCCACCATGTTTTCGGCAGGCTCCATCAGTAAATTATTAATGGCCGCTACAGCATTAAAAATGGTGGATGCAGGGCAAATTGATTTAAACGCTGACATTAACAATTACCTTACCTCCTGGAAGATTACTGAAAACGATTTTACAAAAAAAACACCCGTTACCTTGCGCATGTTACTAAGCCATTCAGCAGGTACTTCTCAATCATCCTATTTTGGCTTTACACCTACCCAGACATTACCAACAATTGTTGAAATTTTAAGCGGAGCAAAAATTTCAGAAACAAGGCCGGTTGTGGTAAACAGTGAGCCCAACAAAGAGTTTCGGTATTCCGGTGGGGGAAGCATGATAGCACAAATGGCTTTGATGGATGTATCGAAAAAAAGTTTTTCAGCCCTGTCGCAGCAAATTATTTTTGATAAACTGTGCATGGTAAATTCAACTTTTGCACAGCCTGTTCCCACCAAATTTAAAAAGCAATTGGCATGGGCTTATTCATCAGCATCCTGGTTTAAAGGTATGCCCTATGTGTATCCGCAACAGGCCGCTGCCGGACTTTACAGCACACCAACAGACCTTGCAAAATTTTTTATAGACATTCAGCAATCATACCTGGGCAAGGGTAAAATATTAGGACAGGCAATAATCAGGAAAATGTTTACACCCCAGCAAAACGTATCCGACGGAGCATACAGGGAACAAATTGGTATGGGCCCCTTTCTCATTCAGCGCACAGACAATAAAGATCCCGATGGTGTATATTTTGAGTTTACAGGAGTTAACGCAGGATTTTTGGCCTATGGTATAGCAAGCATCACCGGCGGAAATGGCGTAGTGATTATGCTTAACTCCGGCGATGATGTAAACGGTTTTGGAAAAGAGTTGCGCAGGTCAGTTGCAAAAGTGTATAACTGGGTTAATATTTTACCCACCCAAATTGAACCAGTTACTTTAACCGCTGCGGAGTTAAACAAATTTACCGGTCGTTACAGAATGGCACCAAATGAAGTGTTGTATTTAAGAAGGGAGAAAAATTACCTCGTTGAAAATATCAATGAAGGCGGCGATATTTATTGCTTTCCCGTATCCAACGATACCATTGTTTTTACTGACTATAACATAAAAGGTGGCTTCAATAGAAACGAACAGGGCGAGGTAATTTCATTGCAAAATATTTACCAGCAGCAGCCCATGCCAAAAATGAAAGACAATGAATTTTCGCCGGGTGAATATTTGAGAATGAAAAAATACGACGAAGCAAAAAATGGTTTCAGGAAAATGAAAATGAATGAATACCAGCTTACCTATATCGCATACGACCTCATGAACAAAAAGCCTATGGATACCGGTGCAGTAAAAACAATTTTAGAACTGGCCATTGAGCAGCATCCCAATTCATCCATTGCTTACAGCCGCTGGGGCGACTTTTACCAAAAAATTAATGACAAATCAAGTGCTATAAAAAGTTATCAAAAAGCCATCGAACTCGATCCCACAGACCAACAAACAAAAGACACACTTAAAAGCATTACAAATTAGTAGCACAGAAATATTCTCCTTTATTGAACCAGAAAATTTATAAAAAACCCGTTCTGTTAAATACAATATTAAATTTTTGCATGGCAATTTAGTTTGCAATAATTTGGTTGTCCGGGCAGTCGAATTTCATGGCAGCATCGTTGCGTCGCACTCTTGTACATTGTATCATTGGTGAACTTTTCCTACAGTGTAATTATTTTTTGCCAGGCTATTCTTATATTTTTTAAATCTTGAAACTGATGTTGCAGTGTCTGATTTAAAAGGGAAGAAATCCAACACATCGTATTTCCAAATATTAGTTGGGAATATCACAACAAGGTTGGCGGTTTTATTGCCAATATTTTTGAAGGCGTGAGGCATGCCTGCGGGAATGTTTACCATGTAGGGTGCTTTTATTGTAAACATTGTGTCACCTAAAGCATACAATATATCACCCTCCAGCAACACATGTGATTCCTCCCCTTCATGAGAATGCATGGGAGGAGCGCCACCAGGGAATGTTTCTGTTATACCTATTGTAAGATTTTTATAACCATGCCGCTGGCCTTCCATTACATGTACATATTCGCCGGGGCCGGGATTAATTACAGGTAAATTATCCAGCGTTACAGCATAGTCTGAAAGGTATTTCATTTCAGGGGCTTTAAACGGTCCGGGTACATTTCGTCTTTCAAGCACTTTTAGCTGATGGTGCTGTTTATTTAAAGCAACAATGATTGAATCAGGAGTATTTTTTTCTTCAGTAACCAGGCTACTTATCGAAAATGTTTCTTTTGTATTGTTAGTTGAAGTTGTAGTGGGATTGCTTTGCTTTTTATTTCCCGAACAGGAATGAAGGAATAAACCTAATGCGATTACGAAAAGTAAACTTGATTGATTGTTCATTTTGCGAGGATTTAAGGCGTGTATAATAATGTAGTAAAATCTAATAACAATAGCCTGACAAGTGAGGGAAGATTAATTAAATTTTCAAACTCAACTTAAAAGATTAAAACCTGGCTTCTTAATTTCTTTTAAGTGGTGGAAGGGATACTGAATTGCAAATATTAAACGATCAGAAAGATAATTGCTAAAATGTAAAAAAGCAAGCAAAATTTTAATCACCCTTGCTGTCGTAAACACTGTGTGACGAAAGCATCGGGAGTTTTGTTAACTTACTACATATTTTTAGCTTTTTAAAAATAGCCCGAATCATTTTAGCAGAAAAGCAGCAATGAATAATATAAAGCAGCAATAATCATTGATACAACCTGATCGAATATTTAAGACGAATTTTAATAATACAAGTTTGGTCTCTTTTAAATGATTGTTTAACGCAATTATCATTTCATTCTCCTTACATCTTCAAAACCTGTACAAACAAATTTTAAAGTAGCAGCATGAAAAAGTTTATTTCAATTTCCTTTTTAGTCATCAATTTATTATCAGTGTTAGTGGTTTGCGGACAAAAAATTTCTTTGTTTTCAGACAGTATGGTAAAGCCCCGCAGCCGGGTAATTATTGACAATGATTTTGGAGGTGATCCTGATGGATTGTTTCACCTGGTTCATCAAATACTATCTCCTTCTGTAGAAATCAGGGGAATTATAGGGTCGCATTTAAAACCCGGAGATGGCTTTGATGGAACAGACAAGACTGCAGCAAATGCCTGTGCCAATGTAAAAGAACTGTTGGGCATAATGGGCATCAGTAACAGGTTTGCAGTATATGAAGGAGCCAACGAAGGGTTGCCTGATTTAAAAACACCCAGAATTTCTGAAGCTGCAAAAGCGATAGTAAAAGAAGCTATGAGAGAGGATACTAAATTGCCTTTGTATATTTTATGTGGTGCAGGGTTAACGGATATTGCAAGTGCTTATTTAATAGAACCAAAAATTGCCAAACGCATTACATTGATATGGATTGGAGGGCCTGAGTATGTTGACCTGGCAATACCTCCACCCGGGTACACCAGCCTGGAATATAATTTAGCCATCGATGTTATCGCCGGGCAAGTCATTTTCAATCATTCGGATATTCCCATTTGGCAGGTGCCGAGAAATGCATATAGGCTGGCTTTATTGTCGTACGCAGAATTGCTGGTTAAAATAAAAACACAAGGAAAAGTGGGACAATATTTGACCAAAAGAATTGAAGCAATTATGAAGAAAACGCAGAAGTTTAATTTGCACCTCGGCGAAATTTATATTATGGGCGACAGTCCATTGGCGTTGTTAACTGCGTTGCAATCTTCATTTGAGGCTGACCCATCATCCAGCAAATATGTTTTAAAACCTTCACCAAAAATCAATGCTGCCGGTTTGTATGAAGTAAACAATTCGGGAAGAAATATCCGTGTGTACAATGAGTTGGATATACGCTTAATGTTTGAGGATTTTTTTTCAAAACTTACTTTATTTAATGGAAAGTAAAGAAAATTTACCTGCATTTTCTTTGTTGCAATATAGTAAGGCAAGAAGTGCCTAACGCTAATTTAAAACGCAAGTAATGATGCCAAATGATACGCAGTACAAGAGTGCGACGCCAATGAAGCTTAATTGAAATATCTCTGCCCGGACAACAAAAATTTTTGATTTAATACTGATCAAAACTATCAAACACTGCAATCGTTTTATCAAGGTCGGCATAAGAAAGGGCATTGTTTAAAAACCAGCTTTCGTAAGCAGATGGCGGCAGATAAATTCCATTGTCAAGCGCATGGTGAAACAGTTTATTGAAGAGGGAGATATTGGCTTTGGAGGCCGAGTCAAAATCAACAATATCATGATCTGCAAAGTGCACACTGATCATACTTCCAAAACGATTGATGCGGAATTTTACACCATGCTTTTGCAAAACCTGTTCTATGCCATCGGCCAGGTATTTTGTTTTTGCATCCAGCTCATCATAAATAGCCGAGTTGTTTTTTAATTCAGTCAGCAAAGTATAACCTGCAATCATCGCAATGGGATTGCCGCTTAAAGTGCCCGCCTGGTAAACGTTTCCGAGCGGTGCGATGTG
>JANMVB010000501.1:0-14489 GCA_031392305.1 Ferruginibacter sp. | reverse complement strand
TTCAACTTCGGAAGTTGTTTCAGTAGCAGGTACAATGGTTTCTTCAGTCGAAGGAGTGTTCAACGGTTGCTCATTGTTTGGCGGCTTTACTTCTTCTTCGTTGTCGATGGGTTTGTTTTCTTCCATAATTTATTTTAGGGGATATTCCTGTTTAATCATTTCAATAAGTTTTTTTGCACGGCTTTGAAGGGTATTACCCATGCGGATATAAAATTTAATGGTAGCCGAATAATAATGATAATTCAGCGATACGGTGTTTATATCCTTTACATCAGTTGAAAGCAAATCCGGATTTACAGCAGGTTTGTTAATAGTTGTTCGCTGGCCACCCAAAGAAGCAGCACCTATAATTCTTGTACTAATCATTTGCTGAAAAACATAGCTGTCAAACAACCGGGTATTTCCTTTGTGAATTTCATCCATCTTCAGACGAATCAAGTCGATTTGATTGACCAGCCACTGAAAGGATACATAGTATGCTCCGATACTATCCAGCAATTCTTTGCTTTTTATATAGCGGAGCAGTCCTGCAGTCTTAAGCTGATCAAAAGACTTTGAGTTGGTATAGTAATACCCAAGATTGGCAGTAACCGTTCTGGCAGCAAAATATATCTCGGTGGTATTTTTAATATCTGAGTGTAACAACTCAATCAATGAATCTGCCATCTGTGCACCATAACTATTGCGGTCTGTTACCGAATCAAAAAGAATGATGTCTGATTGAAGATCGGATAACATGGAGTTCAACTGTGTCTTCACTTCTTTTTTGTGAAGGATGACTTCCCGGGTATTTTCAGCATAAAATCCCAATGACACAGCCAGGAACAGCATTAGAAATTCCCAGAAATAACTTTTCCAGTTTTTTTTATGATGCGGCGCTGCCGGGTCGTGAGCGTGGTGGTGTACTTCCATATCTTCAGTTTCAGGTTTGTAGTTTGTGGCCCCGATAGTTATCGGGATTTCGCTTTGCTCAATTTGTGGTTGTTCAACTTCGGAAGTAGTTTCAGTAACTGGTACAATGGGTTCATTAGTTGAAGGGTTGTTCAACTGTTGCTCATTGTTTGGCGGCTTTACTTCTTCTTCGTTGTGGATGGGTTTATTTTGTTCCATTATTTACTTTAGATGGTATTCATTCTTAAGTTCATTTATCAATTCATCTGCCAGCACCTTTGCCGGTTTTAACCGGGTATCAATATTAAAACGAAGATTTCGTTGCTGCACTATGGCCATATTCAATAGCACCATTATTTTATCTCTTTTTGGTTCGAGAGATTCGGTTTTAATTGAAAAGTAATTTTCGATTAATGCCGATGACAACGAATCAATAGATGCAATTCTGTATTTTGATAAAAGTTGGTGGTAAGATGGGTCGATAATTTCATTGATGCTGTTCAATAAAGTATTGCCTCTTGTTTGATGATTACTGAATTCTCCTTCCGTTTGGTTTACCATGGCTTCATACTTCATTAATTTTTCTAATAGCGAATAATTTTTAAAATAACGAAGGCTACCCGAATTTTTAATTTGCTCAAATGTGGATCGGTTCCACGAAAATATTTCAGTCCAGTATAAAAATCGGGTGTAAAAGGAAAAAACAGCAGCATTTCTACCTTCCAGCTTTCGTTTAGAAACTTGAAGTAAGCTGTCTACAAAAACAATGTAACGTTCCGACTTTATCTGATGAGAGTCTGATGACAGTTTATCACTTTCCAAATCTTTTATTAATGACTTTGCAAACTCCTTTGCACGGAGGTGTTCTATATAATGCTCTCGTTGATTTTCTACAAGAAAGCCAAGTGTAATGGCAAGGAATAACATTAAAAATTCCCAGAAATAACTTTTCCAGTTTTTCTTATGATGCGGTGCCGCAGGGTCGTGGGCATGGTGATGTACTTCCATATCTTTTATTTCTGATGGTGGATTTATGATGTCGGATGTTTCAGCAGCAGGTGCAATGGTTTCATCAGTTGAAGGATTATTCAACTGTTCATTTTGCTGTGGGCTGTCGTCTGTTGGCGGCGAACTTTCATTTTTTTCTTCTACGTTCATATTATTGCAGGTGATATTCTTTTATTAAAAGTTCAATCAGTTGTTTTGCATCCTCATTTCTATTGGCGGCTACAATATTATTTAAAGACAAAGCCCCATAAAAATATCCGGCACTCGTGAGAAGTTCGTTAATAGCAATCTTGTCTTCGCTTATCATTGCATCGGCGGTTAGCGGCACTTCTTTCTTTTCTTTAATTATTTTAAGTAAAGCTTCGCCATCAAATAGTTTGGCCATGGCTTGTGCATAATTATTCGACCAAATCATGCCTACTTGATTGTAGGTGTCCAGTTCCGATAATGAGTTATAGTAAGAGGAAACTTTCCCGGCCACTTCTTTTTTTCTTATCAATCGCAGGTGTCCGGAACTTTTCATGTCTTCATAGGTTCGTTTTACCATGGCTATTTGCTTCCATTTGGCAGTAAGAATTCTTGCAGAATAGGCAAGTTTGCTTATATATTTTTTACGGTCTGGTTTTTTTATTAAAAAAGTCAGCGTATCTACTAATTCCCGTACCACTGCATTCCTTGACAGATAGTCTGAATAAATTACAGTATCAGCTTTCAAATCATCAAGCAGGTTTTGCATATAAACTTTCTCTCTGTCCCGTTCTATCTTATGCTCTAATTGATACTCTGCCATAAATCCGCAGAACACTGCGAGAAACAACATTAAAAACTCCCAGAAATAATCTGTCCATTTCTTTTTGTGATTCGGCGCTGCAGGATTGTGGGTATGATGATGTACTTCCATATCTTCGGTTTGTAGTTGGTTGTTAGTAGTTTGTGGTTGTTCGGCAGTTGCAGCTTCTGCTATAACAGATTTATCAACAGGAATTATTTCTTCCGGCTGTTGTCCGTTGTCTGTTGACTGTTTTGGTTTTATATTTTCTTCTTCACTCATAGTTTTTGTATTGCCTTAATTTTTCAGGTACCTGTATAGCAATGCTGCAGCAAACGCAACGATTACATAAATGATAAAACGGGTGGTGCGATGCTTCATATTTTATCTTTACTTATTGCTTTTTCATTTCCACCTTTTCTCCGTTGCCTATAAACCAGGCTTTTGTTACTTTTCCTGCTTTATCAATTTCAAACTCAATAAAACGGTCCGATTCATCGGCATAAAAAAAACGGGTTTTCGATTCTGGTTTTAATTCAATATCGGGTGAGCCATCCCGATGGCGGTATAATTTTCCATTCATATTAATGATTTTAATAGGGCCGGTAGCAATGTATTTACCTACATAATTATTTAGTATAGCGGTATCTATTTTTATTTCTTTGGGAGTATAGGGTATTTGTACCGTCAGGTTAAACATGATGGAGGCTAATGCAGTGCCCACCGATGTTGAGTTTGACCCGTTGTTAGAAATAACCACTACGCAAATATCATCATCGGGAAAATAACCAAGGTAAGATGCAAAACCAGGGATGCCGCCATTATGAGATACACGTTTATGTGTTTTTAAACTGTCGATGCCAATGCCATAACCATAATTTTCTTTATAGGGCGTTAGCATTTTTTGGGTAGATGCTGCAGAAAGTACCTGGTAGTTATGCAGTGCTTTTGTCCAAAGATATAAATCATCAACAGTGGATACCATGGCACCTGCGCTATACGGGCCTTCCATAGAAATATACATGGCATGCTGCCAAACATCATCATCGTTTTTGCTGTATCCTTTTGCACGGTAGGTTAAAACAGAATCGAGGTTATCCATCAATGTGTTTTTTAACCCCAGTTTTTTAATGATGTTATCCAGCAAATAATTATTAAAAGTTTTACCAGATGCTTTTTCAACAATTACACCCAACAAAAAATAGCCGGAGTTACTGTAATTCCATTTAGTACCCGGAGAAAAATCGAATGGTTTGTTTTTAAATAATGCAATCATGGTGTCGATTGAAAGTGGTAAGGCTGCTTTTGGAAAAAACTCGGGTATAGCGGTATAGTTTTTAATACCTGAAGTATGATTGAGCAGCATATGTATGGTGATGCTGTCGCCTTTAGGATAATCGGGAATGTATTTACTGAGTTTATCATCAAGATTTAATTTACCCTGCTCTGCCAGTAGCAAAATGCAAGCTGCAGTAAATTGTTTAGTAACAGAACCAATACGGTATTTGGTGTTGACTGTATTGGCAATATTCCATTCCCTTTCGGCCATGCCGAATGCTTTTTTGTAAATGACTTTTCCTTTCTGCATCACCAGCACAGTACCATTAAATTCTTTTATTTTAAATTCTGCCTGTGTATATTCATCAAGCAACTTTGGATAATTTTTTTGTGCAGTTGTTGCTAGAGGTAATAAAAGCAGGATAATAATTTTTTTCATGGTGTTCATTTATTTTTATTGAAATTAAAAATTAAGGGGTTGCTATTTTTTTCATCGGCTGCCATTTTTTATAAGTAGCACTTCGCCACAGCCACTCCACAGGTCCGTAGTTAAAATATTTTAGCCAGATGCTGCTTACTATTAACTGAATAATAAAAACTCCTATGCCGAAAAGAGTAAAATAAAATGGCCCCACTTTTTCTAAATAACCTAAACCGGCACCCAAAAAAACAACATTGCCAATTAATGATTGCATGATATAATTGCTGAAGGCCATTTTGCCTGCCGGTGCAAATACGGATAATATTTTTTTACCGGCATTGGTTTTAAAACTAAACATGAGCATCGCCACATAAGCCATTGCCAATGGCACCACACCCAATGCATAAGCAAGCGTTTGATAAAAGCCATTTATTTTTAAATTGAAATAATCGCCTTCGTACCAGCTCATATAATGGGCCAGGTAATAATTTGCAGGCAGGCCAACTATTAATCCAAAAGCAATTACACCGTACAATATTTTTTTATGCTGCAGGATATTTTTATAAAAATCAGAACGGCCAACAACATAGCCAATTAAAAACATACCCAGTACTTTTGGTATGCGGCTTACAAAAATTAAATAGCCGTATCTAAAAAAGAAACCAGCTACATGTCCTTTAAAAACATCCCACCAGTTACCATGGCGAATAAGTTTTTAAAATCTTCTTCGGAGTTGGTGTGGTTAAGTGCATGATCAACTGCGCCGCCAGTTTCATATAAAATTCCTGCTGGTGCATTTAAAAATGGCCAGTGCATTTTAGCAGCGTATAAAAGTATGGGCAGTAAAAGAAAAACAGTGCCTGTTATTAATAATGTTTTGTTAGATAGCTTTCTAAAAGGCAATAATAAAAAACCCAGCATCGCATAAAAGAAAACAATATCGCCGGGCCAAATGAGTAAATGAATGGCACCGAGTACTAACATAAAAACCAATCTTCTTTTTATGGTTGGTATGGCATCAACACCTTTTGCAATACCTCTTTTTACCTGCAAAGCAATGCCCCAGCCAAACAATAAACTAAAGATGGAATAAAATTTTCCTTCGATAAACATTTGGTGCAGGTACTTTACTTTATGATCTAACTCGGGCAAAAGCATTGGCCCGGTTAGGTGTGCGCTTTCGCTGTACCAGGTAAAACCACTGCCAAGGTTGGCAATAAAAATACCGAGTATGGCAAAGCCACGCAGTACATCCATAAAAATTTCTCTTTCGTTTGTTTCAACAGGCTTTAGGGTTTGCATGTTAGTTGGTGTTGATTTTTTTTAGGAAAAAATTAGCGGCAGGTTAAAGCGACTTTGCAAGGAATTAGATAAGAATTTGTAAGATAATAAACTAAGCTGAAAATAATTTTATTTACTCATGCTGTTAATGCTATTCTGCATCATTCACTTCTACCCAATACCCATCAGGATCCTTAAAGAAAATTTGTTTTACACCATCGGTGCGTATGTTAACGGTGTTAGGTTTACCCGGCCAATCGGAGTAAGGAATTTTTAATCTTTCTAAACGTTGTACAAATGCACCAATATTTTTTGTGGCCAACCCCATGTGGATGGCTTTGTTAATTACAACAGGTTCTTTAATGATAGAAATTAAATGCAGCTCTTTACCATCTGCCAGTACAAACCAGCGGATGCCTTCTATTTTTGTGCGGTTAACGATTTCGGGCAGTTGCAGTACTTTGCTGTAAAATTCAGCAGAGCGGTTTACATCTTTTACCGACAAGGCTAAATGATTGAAAGAAAATTTACTGGTTGCACTGTCTTGTGCATGCAGCAATGTGGTGCATACAACAGCAATCAGGATCAGCGATATTTTTTTCATAATTTTTATATTGATGATACCATTGAAATGTATTGCGTTTGATTTTTCAACTTCGTTTAATAAGTGTTGAATGCAGGTGTTTTACTTTCCACTGTTTTTTTGCTTTAACTAAAACTACTGTTTCCAGCCATTGTACAGTTGCCTGTTTACCATCCTTAGTTATTGCCGACTGCAAACGATAATTTACCAATGCCATATTTTTTTCTACTGTGGTATTAATGAACTCAAAACTATTGGTACGTTTAAAATCTGCTGACTGATTTTGTGTAATAGCTTTCAGGATAAGTGTATCAATATTCCATACCTGGCCATATTCGAACAATGTAATATCTGCTGTGCTGTGGGCTTTGAGGCTAACCGAATCACGGTTGGATAAAGCATCAAACATTTTTATGACGGTTTGCTGCACAGCCTGCTGGTTACTGGTTGTTGACTGTTGTGCCTTTAATAATGCTATGCATAAAATTGCAGGGAGAAGGAGAGATATTTTTTTCATGAATTATTTTTTAAACTTCCCATACACTGCCTGCCCCGGAAAAACATTGCTTACTGTTTTTCCATTTCTTAGAATAAAACTTCCGTTCACCATTACATATTCAATACCTGCAGAAAACTCCAGGCCTTTTTCAAAAGTTGCTTTATCAATAATGGTGTTGGGATTAAAGATGGTAATGTCTGCATCGGCACCCACTTGTATTCTTCCCTTAAAACGCATTGAGGGAACAATATTTTCCAAACGTTTTGCAGGAAGCAGTGTCATTTTTTCAATGGCTGTATTTAAATCAATCACTTTATCTTCTCTTACATATTTACCCAGCACTCTTGAAAAAGTTCCGGCAGTTCTTGGGTGTGCAAGCTTTGCATAAGTCATTCCATCCGATGCAATGATTACACCAGGAGCAGCAATACCCGTTTTAATCCATTCGGGCTTCATTACATGTATAATTACAACACCCCCTGTTTTCCGGTAAGCTTCAAAGGTTTCTTTGGTTAATCTTTCACCGGTAGCCACCCATTGCAAGTCTCCATAACTAATGCCTAAGCGTTCCTGCCAACCATCAGAAAACATGGCACTTTGCAGCCCTGTAGAACCGGCAGTATACGGATACAGCTCGGTAGTAATATCAAACCCATTTTTCTTTGCGGCTGCTACCATGTCTATTGATACTTGAATATTGCCCAGCGACATACTATTAACATGAACAATGTGAAGCGGCGCATTGGTGAGCACCGCATCAGTTATTACTTCCTGAATAGAAATAATATCGGGGTTTCTTACATGTGTAAATACCAGCGCATTTATTTCTCCGGCTAATTGAAAAACCCTGTACAGTTCATCCGGGTTTGTTTTGGGCAAATAACCTATCGGTGCACCAATGCCAATACCGCCTTCACTCAAAGCAATTTTAATGTTTGCCAATGTTTGATTCATTACAACTGGAGAAACAACTTCATTGGCGGCTCGTAAAATAGTGTTGGTCATTGCCCCAATAGTTGCTTCTCCCTTCAGCGTAATTTGCAGTAAGCTATCTACAGCATTCTGGTATTTACCTAACGCTTTAAAACGTTCAAACGGCCAGTTAACACTTGCACCGTAGTTAATTAATGCTTTTCCTTTTCTGGATTCGTACCATTTACCTAAATGTTCAATGCCCCATTCCAATTCTAATGCAGTTGTTACTCCATCATGCAATTGGTATTCCTGTTCCACATTGCTGCGGCCATGAACATGCAAGTCAATAAAGCCGGGAGCAACTACCATTCCACTTACATTGATCGTTTCTTTTCCTTTCAATGGCTCTGAAGAAATTTGTGCAATACGATTGTTGAGGATGCCTACATTTTTGATGGCATCTAATTTTGTTTCGGGGTCAATTACACGGCCACCCACCAACACTACATCATATACCATGTTAGTTTGTGCTACTGCTGACTGGTAAATGCAAAAAATAATAGCCAGAAAAAAAATTCTTTTTATCATGCTGTTTAGTTTTTAGTTGTTGGTATTATTTGCTTCCAGGAAATATTACTGATTTATCTTTTTTAAATTGCCTTGTTACAAAATACATCGCAGCTACTACTGCAATAAAAATAATGCTGGATAAAATTTCCCATTTTTTTAAACTACTGAGTAGCCATACAATGGCTGCAATACCAATTAAAGGTGTTATCAAACCACCTGGTGCTCTAAAAGTTTTTTCACCGGTATCCTGTTTCTTCATTCTTAATTTAATGGTAGATAAAATAACAGCAAGGTAAACAAGCAGTATGGCGGCACTTGCCAATATGGCCAGTTGTTTAAATCCACCGGAGATTGAAAAAATAAAAATCAGCAGGCTGTAGGTTATTAAAGCTACATGCGGTGTGGCATATTTGGGATGAACCTGGCTGAGGAACTTTGGGAACATACCATTATTGGCACCGGCAAATAAAGATCGTGGTGTAGCCATCACATCGGCACTTACACTTCCAAAGCAGGAGATGGCCGCAGTAATCAACAATATGGTTGCACCCACCGGGCCTACAATTTTTTCGGCCACTGCTGCCAGTGGTGCATCTTTAAACGATGCCATTTCTGCACCAAGCACACCCTGTGTTACGGTTTGCAGCAGCATGTAAACAATCAGCACTACAATGCCGCCCACGCAAATACCCAGTGGCACGGTACGTTTAGGGTTTTTAAATTCGCCACTCACACCTAAAGATGTTTCAAAACCGGCGAAAGCAAAAAATAAAACCAGCACAGTATCACTAAATGTTTTTAGTGACGGCGCATGCTCCCAATACAAGTTGGCAGCTTTTACCTGGCTAAAACCAAAAATAATAATACCAAGCAGCGGCAATAATTTTATAATGGTAATTAGTTTTACCAAACCAATTCCCTGCTTTGCACCACGAATATTTATGAGTACCATAAAACCAATAAGTGTAAAAAATAAAATGCCGCGAATGAAAGGATTTAAAAAAGCAGGAAATATTGCAGCCAGGGAATCGGCAATAATATTCATCAGCGCAGCACTGCCCAAAACGTTCCAGCCAAAAAAGAATAACCAGTTAATAATATAACCTGTAAAGTTTCCGAATGCGGCTTCTACATAAGCGTAAGAACCACCACTGCTGGTAACCTTGCTGCCTATTTCGGCATAACAAAGCATAATGGCAGCCAGCACTATGCTACAGAATATATAACCGAATATACCAAAGGCACCCAACGCAATACCTACAATTGCAGGCAGTGCAAATATGCCTGCACCAATTATACCGTTAATAATGGCCAATGCCAAACCCGGTACGCCTACCACACGTTTTAATCCTTCACCTGTTTTTTCAATTGACATGTTTTGTTGCTGTATTTTATAAAATTGATTTTTTATTTTGCTTCATTCGCTTTTAAAACCCTTAAAAAATTCCCGCCTAAAATTTTATTGATGTCTTTTTTACTGTAGCCTTTTTGTACCAATGCTTTTGTAATTAATGGATATGCAGTAACGTCATCTAATTGTTGTGGTGTAAGGTTGATGCCATCAAAGTCGGATCCGAGGCCAACATAATCTACCCCAACTAAATCAATTATGTATTCAATGTGCTGCATGAGTAAGGATAGTGGAGGCCTTATTGCATTTGCTTCGTCCTTATACTTGCTATACAGGTAATTTTCCATCACCCAGCCATCCATACCAGCTTTAACCAGGGAGTCAGTTTCTGTTTTGTGTTGCTGAAAAAAATTCGTTTCTTTTTTTGCAAAACTGCTGTCGATAAAAGGGGGGTTAAAATTTATCTGTATTACGCCGCCATTTTTTGCAATAGCTATAATTTGGTTATCTTTTAAATTTCTTTGATGGTTACACAAATTATATACTGAACTATGTGAAGCTATCACCGGCTTTGTAGTTATATTAATTACATCCCAAAAAGTTTGTTCTCCAACATGACTAATGTCAACTATCATTCCCAATTGATTCATCCTGTTGACTACCTGTTTACCAAAATCCGTTAACCCCTTATGTGGCAGATCTTTTTTGAAAGTTTCGTCAAATGCACTGGTTGCCCACGTGGTGGAATTATTCCAGGTAAGCGTCATATATCTTGCACCACGCTGATATAAGGCATCTAATTTATTGAGATCATTTTCAATCATGTGCCCACCTTCTACACCAGCCATGGCAACTATTTTGTGTTGCTTTACCGCTTTCAATAATGCTGCACTGTTGGCTGCTTTCAACATTTCATTAGGGTGCCTGGCAATAACAGCATCTAAGGAATCAATTTGTTTGTTGGCAAACTGGAATGGATTTTTTATGTCGCCGGTACAAAAAACAGAAAACACCTGTACATCTAATCCGCCTTTTTTTTGTCTTGCTAAATCAGTATGTGTTTTTCCTTTCAGATCTTTATCAAATGCAAGTTCATTGTTTCTGTACTTTACTGTAGCCTCATCTGTAACCAGCATCAAAAAATCATTATGGGTATCTACCACAATGGCTTTGCGATGAATTTTTTTATAGGATTGAGCATTGATCTGCTGCGATAGAAAAATGCTGACAATTAAAATTTTTATTTTCAAGGCGTTATTTTTTTTCAGTACTAAAAGTAATTTTATTCAAAAGATATAATTATTTAATTTCAAACAGTACTAAATTAATTTTTTCATTTCCTTTTGCAGAAAAATAAAAAGAGCTGCCGGGTTGCAGGTACAAATGCTTACCAGTTTTAATAGTAGTTGATTTTTTACTCTTTGTGTTATAACAAATCACTCCATTTCCTGCAACCAGTTGTGCCAGCATTGGTCCACGGCCATTGATAAGTTGACTGTTGAATGCTGTACCACTTAAACGGTACGCAATTGCTTTTTCATTATCAAACAAAACAGTAAATGGTAAAGGCTTAAGCGCTGCTGTTGGGTTATAGGGGGAAAGAATTTCTATATCGCTAACATGAAAAGGTACCGTATCGCAATTACTCACCCGGTGTATCAGGGTATCATTTACGAAAGAGTTGAAGGAAGCATTGCCTGCTGTATTTTTACTTTTTGTCCATACTTTGCCTTTTATTTGAACGCAAACAGCTGTGCTGGTAAAATGAAGAAATAACGATGGGGTTGAATGAATATGCAACATACTGGTGTCACCCGGCTTTATCCAAACATCCAGCAGGCGGATGTATATATTTTCTAAAACATTTTGATGACGTGGTTCTTTACTTACCTGCACCTGCGCTGTTAGCACAGCAGTGTGAATGCATAGTATTGCAAGCAGTAATTTGGTTTTGCGATTCATTTTATTTTTTGCTTTGCCATAACACCGGGTGATTGTGAATATAGATGTTACTTTACTTTATGCGCCTCCATGTCAATCTCAATCAACTGCCCTTCTACCGCCAGCCCTTTTACTTCTAACCACGTACCGGTGGGGAATTGTTTTTTATAAATTGAATTGCGAAAGCCAGATACTTTTATAAACTCCGCCATATTAGTAGTGTATATATTTTCTGCTACTACATCATCCACAGTGTAGCCGTAATGTTGCAAGATCTTTTCCAAATCGGCATAGCAATTTTTCATTTGCTGCTCCATATTTCCCGGGGCTACTATCATTCCCGAATCATTCATACTTACTGCACCGGAAATTTTAAGATCATCACCAATTTTTACCGCATGAGTGTAGCCATATTCTTTTTCGAGTTTTGGACGAAGGTTAAAATACTCTGGCGCTTCGGTTGACGCTGGTTTGTTTTCTTTTCCTGAAGTCTCGTTGGGCTTTACTGCAGTATTGCAGGCAGTAAAGAGAAAAAGACTAAAGCAGCTTGCTGTGATAAGTGAATGATTTTTTTTCATATTTTTCTAATTTTTTTTAAATTTTTATAAATAACTCAGCCACCATTTTTCTTTGTGGTTTTGTTTATAGCTATCGAATTTTTTACATAATGGATAAAGCAAAACAATTACAGCAATCCAGATCAGGTAAACTGCAACCAGGTTAAAACCAAAACCTTTTAATGCTTCTACTCTAAACGGCAATGCTGGTAAAATCATTTTTTGCCAGCCAAATCCCGTAAATTCTGCAACTATTAAGGCTAAAAAATGAATCAAATAAATATGAATGATATAAAAGAAAAAAGGTACTCTTCCAAATACACAAAAGAAGTTAACAGCTTTGCCTTTTAATTTTTCGGCATTTGCTAAAAACAGCAAAGCGCCACCTAAGGTTACCAATAAAAAGGAAAGCGAAGGCGGGTATTTGGTTAGATTTAAAAATGAAAATATCGTTTGGGTTAAATTGCCATAATTTTTCCATGGTAATAAGTTGCCGTAAATATTTACGCCTCTCAGAATTACAAAAAATATAATTGCTGCAATGCCGATGATGTTGAATAATTTCTTGCGTTTTAAAGGGTCATAAGTTTTATCGTAAAATGTACCAAAGTAATAGCCCAAAGACATTACAGCAACCCAAGGGATTATAGAATAACCAACCCTAAATACATGATCTGGTGTTGTTAAAAACGCTTTGCGTTCATGTAAAAATGCCCAAAGAATATTATCAAAGTGAATATTGTCAAGAAGATTATGCCCGAAAATCAAAACGAAGCTAAAAATCAGTATTACTTTTTTAGGAAGATGTATCAGTGCCGCTAAAAAAATCATACTGATGCCCAATATCCAAATTACCTGAAAGCCCACTGTTTTAAAAGTGATATCAAAGCACCAGCCGAAATTCATAATGACCAGCTCTACAAAAACCAACCAAAGCCCACGTTTTAACAAAAAGATTGATAATTCATTTTTAGTTTTTCTTTTGCCAATCATAAAGGCTGAAAGCCCAGCTAAAAAGCTAAATGCAGGCGCACAAAAATTAGTAATGAACCTTGTAAAAAAAATTGGAATAGTTGTGAGTGTCGGGTCGGTTGGGTCAAAAAAATAAGAGGAGTAATGAAAATAATCTCTCACATGGTCTATAGCCATTATTACAATCACCAGGCCTTTTAAAAGGTCAAGCGATTCTATTCTGGTTTTTTTAATTTCTGTCATAATTCAGTTATTTGAGTTTAGGGCCAACAATCTCCATGTCATGTTCTTTAAATTGCTGCTCAATAGTTTTTCCGTCAGTGTATGCTGGATTTTTTCTGTTGTAAAAAAAATCTTCCATTTTACCCGCTGGTTGATAGGTAAGAATCATTTGGTGAGGACCTTCTCCAATTGTAAGAAAACAATGAGGAATATTTCTTGGTGCAAAAGCAGTGTCGCCTGGGTTGAGGTTGAAAACTTCATCTCCAACTTTTACGAGGTAATTCCCTTTTGTGATAAAGAATACTTCGTCTTGATAAGGGTGAATATGAAGAGGTGGACCAACATCGACAGGGTCGTTCTCCTCTACCACATATAATACATCATTGGTATCTTTACCTGAAACTTTACACTTCATATTTTTTTCCTTTCCAAAAATCGTGTCTTCATTCCATCGGTCTTTACCAGCTTCCACTTTAAATCCTTTTGTTAGTAATCTAAGTTTGTCCTGAGCCTTTGCAATAAAAGGGGTAATTGATGCTATCGGTACTACCGAAAGTAACAACTGAATTAATTTTCTTCTTTCCATTTTTCGTTAATTTTTTATAATAAATGCCTACTCTTTCCGATAGCTATCGGAAAGAGTTTCGGCTACCCCGTTTTTTTATTTTTTATTCCAGCTTAATAAAATTTCTGTAATAAGCAATGGTATTGTCCAACAAAACCAAATTACTGTTGGTCCTCTTTCTTCAAATTCTGGCATCAGACTTTTTACAATAGTTAATTCATTTAGCCAACGAAACGTTACAAAAGCAAAAGTCACTACATAACTTCTAATCATCCATTCTTTGTGTTGCTGAATGCGCCTCCTCATCACACTTACATAAGCCATAGAAGCAGTAGCAATCCAGGCAAAAGCCAAACATTGCAAACCAAAAGCCCAGGAGAAATTAACTCTGTATGCACTTGTCCAGGCTAAATAAGTTGAGCTTATTGTCCCGATTAGAATTGCGGTTAAGTATATTCGTCCCAACCATCTGTGGGTGGTCATAAATTTGTTTCTAAATGCTTTCGAGAATTGGAATGGCCCAATTGCTAAAGCCAGAAGACCACCAGAAATATGTCCAATAAGTGGCCATTTATAATCCCAATACCTGCCAAATATTTCTTTGTCAAATCCGAAATAGGGTAAAGCGTCATTTATTACAAATTTCCCTGAGAATAGAATAAGAAA
>JANMVB010000471.1:0-2613 GCA_031392305.1 Ferruginibacter sp. | reverse complement strand
CCTTGATGAACGTATTATGCAACATTGGTGTTCTGTAATCTGGTCTGAAGTGCCGCCAGACCGATCGGTCATTACATTATTGGGGTCACTGGAATGTTCCCACAGGTCGCAAAGGTGGCCTGCCTCCTGCACAATCACGTTGCCCATTGAAGTGCCTGCACCATCATGCGGAATTATAATAAAGTCGGAGCCCGGGTAGGCACAGCCGCCTGCATTGGTCATTCTTTGCACAAAATAAATGGTAAGCATATTACAGCAGCGGCAGGTGTTCCAGCTAAACCACTTAAAGAAGGAAGTGAACATGCCTCCTCCATCACAACTGGTAGTAGTAAGAAATTGAGCTTTTTCAACAAACAGTTTTTGAGTTACCACAACATCAATATTGCAATTGTTCAAAATTAATTGAGCTTGTGCTATTGCTGTATCTGCTTCGATTGAAGTTACTGACGGGGTACCATCGGTGTCGGTTAAAATTTTAATGCACACACGCAGGCATCTTTTAGGTTCAAAACCTGCCCTGCACAAAAGATAATCTATCCACCTGAATGCTATCCAGTCAATAAGCCAGCATACCCATTTCAGGATGTATTCTATTATTATAATTATGGTTTCAATAATTTCAAAAATTATCCTGATTACTGTATCGCAAACCCAGTTCCAAACTGTCTCAAACACATCAATAACTGTAGATACCCAATTGCAAATTGTACTAAATGGCCAGGGAAGCCATGAGCATACTTTATCCACTATCGTTTTTATGGTATGTATTACAGAGCTTACCCATTGGCATACGGTTTCCACAATAGTACGGGCAACGGTAACCAGTGTTTTAATAAATGTGATCACGGGTGATATCACCCAACTGCAAAGTATCATAATATTTAGGTTTTAATTTTTTAAGCCAAAGGGATTTTCTGTGGTCAGTTATCCCGTTTTTCTGAAACAAAGATATTTGGCAGTTAACAGGATACAGGCGGTATTACTACTGAAAATAAACAGGTAATTATACGTTATTCAGCACGTAGTTGGCTTAATTGCATGCAGCGGGGGTATAAAATTTCCGCCTAGTGAGTGTTTTCTATATTAAATTAAAACCTTCGTCCTTGTTCGTATCTCCACGAACCACCATCGCTTCAAACAAAGTTCCAAAGGGTATACCGATGAAAGGATTGATTCTTCTTTCTTTTTGCTAAAAAGAAAGAGGAACAGAACAAAGTTAGCCACGATGAAAAACTAAAGATGGCATTAAAAATTTTCTACCCAATATTTCTCGACTTCGCTCGAAATTCACCCATTCTCACTTCAACTTCGCTCAGTGCTTAAAATAAACTACTTTTGCCCCCTCAAAAAGAGTATAGAACGTACATGAAGAATATCAGAAATTTTTGCATCATTGCACATATTGACCATGGCAAAAGTACCCTTGCCGACCGTTAACCAGAATTTACACGTGCACTGATTTTGCCTACAAAACCTTTTTAGTATATTTGATTTATGAAAGCATTAGTGATTACTCCCAAAAACAACAGTGAATTTAAGTTCATTGCCGGGTTATTGAAAAAGCTTGGTGTTGGCTCGTCGGCATTAACACAGGATGAACTTGAAGATATTGGCATGGGCAAACTTATGCACGGGGTCGATAAGACCAAAAAAGTAAGTCGTGCGGAAATAATGAAAAAGTTATCAGCCTGATGAAAGTCGAATTCTTACATAAGTTTTCGAAAGATCTTGATGATTTGAAAGTGAAATCAGTCAAACAATCCTTAATACATCTAATAGAATCCATGGAAGCTGTTGATAAACTTGAGAAAATTCCAAACACAAAGAAATTAAAAGGCCACAAAACTGCATACAGAACAAGGATTGGTGATTACAGGTTAGGCTTCTTTTATGAAAATTCTACGATTCTTTTAGCAAGATTTGTAAATAGAAAAGATATTTACAAAGTTTTTCCTTAGTTCAATATTGAAATGGCCCTTTGGCTTATTTTATCGTAAGCCGGCCTTGCCTTGCTAAAAGTTCCCCAGTGAGATGCTTCGTTCCTCAGCATGACAGAAATCCGTTTTCATCAGTATCAATCCGTGCAATCCGTGTTCCCCGTTCAAAATCCACCATTTTAAACTACTTTTGCCCCCTCAAAAAGAGTATAGAACGTACATGAAGAACATCAGAAATTTTTGCATCATTGCACATATTGACCATGGCAAAAGTACCCTTGCCGACCGTTTGCTTGAATTTACCCATACCATTGGTGAGCGTGATATGCAGGCACAGGTACTGGATGATATGGACCTGGAAAGGGAAAAAGGCATTACCATTAAGAGCCATGCCATACAGATAAATTACCTTTGGAAAGGCACTGAATATGTGCTTAACCTGATTGACACTCCCGGCCACGTGGATTTTAGTTATGAAGTGAGCCGTGCACTGGCTGCCTGCGAAGGAGCCCTGCTTTTGGTGGATGCCAGCCAGGGTATCCAGGCACAGACAATCAGTAACTTATACCTCGCAATTGAAAATAATTTAGAGATCATCCCGGTGATCAATAAGATAGATATGGACGGTGCCATGATACCGGAAGTTACCGACCAGATCGTAGAATTGATCGGCTGC
>JANMVB010000457.1:0-21447 GCA_031392305.1 Ferruginibacter sp. | reverse complement strand
TAGGGATACCAACCCACGTGAACTTGCTGATAATTACATGGAAAAAAACTGGCAAACCCTTGGGATAAAGATGACAATAAATGAGGATAGCCTGCAAACTGCACTTAGGATATATAATGACGGAAAATTTCCTGAAGCGTTGGAAAAATTTGAAATGATTTTAAAAAATAACCCGGGTAGTCAAAAGGTTGCAGAGTATGCCGGTATAACTTCATTGCGACTCTCAAACTATAATAAGGCACTACAATACTTTTCGATTCTTGCTGCAGACACTACTCTGTATAGTAATGCCGGTAAATTTTATAAAGCTGTAACATTACTGAAACGGAATGAAGCAGGTGATTTAACCGCTGCGAAAATTTTATTACAACAGGTAATTGAACAGGACCTGGAAAAAAAGGATGAAGCAGCTAAATGGATGAAGAAATTAGACTAACTATTTTCAATCATATTAAACCTACATTTATGAACCCGAAAAAACTTCACAACCCCCTGGGTTTTATACCCTGGTACCTACTTTGCTTAATATTATTTGCTGTTTTATTTTCGCCTGCATCGTGTAATATTAAAATTTCGCAACCTAAACCTTTGATAAATTATTCCTTTAGCTGGAATATATTATTTAAACCAGGCACCAATGAAAAAAGTAAAGATTCTACAATAAACAGTTTAAGGAATTATTTGAAAAATTATTATAGCAAATATCAGGATCCAAATAGTCCGGATTCAGGTATAAGTAAGGTTTATACAATTATTGACACTACTTTAAAATGCCCGTGCGACCTGTCATTATATAATTATAATTTTTCTGCAATTGATGGTATGGGAAAGGCTGCTACAACAACCGCAGATCCAAAACAACCAGCTGCAAATGGCGGGCTAATTGATGTATTAGTATTGGCTGATAACACATCAATAAAAGATAGTGTATCCACTACGGATACCAGCAACTTAAAAAAATATTATGTAAAAGAGAACATCAAACCTCTGAAAATAGACAAATCAAAAAAACTGGCAATCATTGACACAGGTATAGATCCGGCGTTATTTAATGAACTAATCAATAGGCTTATTTGGAAAGATGTCATCGCCTCCAATACATTGTATAATTTTTTACCCTTTCAGTCAACTGCCGACTATAAAGACAGGTCTCCAGAGTATCATGGTAGCGCTGTTGCTGCAATTGCAATTAAATCGATGGAAGGAGAAGCAGGCTATTCAAAGTTAATGATATTGAAGGCTTTAGATAGTGATTATGTAGGAAGTATTTTTTCTGTAAGCTGTGCATTAAGTTATGCCCATCAAAAAAAAGCAGATGTAATTAACCTCAGCCTCGGTTATTTTGGTGACCGTGATTCTATCTTGCACCGGTACATTGGGTTATTCTCTCAATCAAAAATACCGGTGCCGGTGTTTGCTGCTGCAGGCAATGCCAGGGGAAAACATGCCGCACCTTATTGTCAGCACAATAACGAAAATTTGTTACCAAATCCAACCTTATTTTATCCTGCCTGCTTTAGTATTGATTTTAAACATCTGATTAGTGTAACCCAGGTTAGTAGTAACTCCCAGGTTAGTAATGAAAAAGCTTCCTGCAACTTTCAAAACTACTCTCCTGAGTTTATCACGTTAGGTGTATTTGACAAAGAAAATTGTTGCGTTACACCAGTAGGATTTTTAAACAATGATATTAAATACTACGAAGGTTCATCCTTTGTAACCCCAATTGCAAGTGGTATAAAGATGCGTACAATACTTGAGGCATCAACTATGGTGATGGATTTCGACCCTGCCAAACGCATTACTACGGGGGGCAGGTTTATTTCATTTTCTCCAAGCTGGCGGTAACAAATGAAAACCGGATTAATTTTCTTATCGTTTTTGTTTATAATTA
This sequence comes from Ferruginibacter sp., assembly GCA_031392305.1. Taxonomy (GTDB): domain Bacteria; phylum Bacteroidota; class Bacteroidia; order Chitinophagales; family Chitinophagaceae; genus Ferruginibacter. The sequence goes on along the minus strand of JANMVB010000457.1, from coordinate 19,553 downwards.
CACTCCTGACGGGGCAATGCCCTGACAGGAGTTTTGTATATAAAAGAATAATTTATTTACGGGATACTTTAAAAAATTCTCCCAAAGAGCAACTTTACGAACTAACTGGATATTTTAATATATTAACTCAATGTAAATTTACAAAAGACTCTACTTATGCGCTTTTACTGCAAAGATTGGGTGGCCTTTACTTTGGCGAAAATGATTATCTAAATGCAATTTTATACACCCGGAAATCTATATCACTTGTTGCAGAACAAAAAAATAACCCTGCGGTCAATACGGCATTGTCAGTAAAAAGCTACTGGAATCTTTACCACATATATAAAGCTTTAAAATTAGAGCGGCAAAGTATTGCAGCATTAGATAACTGCCTTGAGTTGGGAAGGCATTATATAACTCAGTACCAATATGCACTTGCAGCTCTTGAAAATATTACCCAACGTTTGTTTGACATGGGTGATTATTACAAATGTGCAGAATACGCACAATTGGGAGAAAGCATGGTTAATTTGATAAGTCCTTCAAAGATGGATGCAGAAAATGCTGCTTCAATTTTTTCCTCAAAAATTAATTCTTTAAACTTCACAAACAGAACGGATGAAGCGGAAAAAATGGTATTGGAAAAAATTTCATTTGCTGAAAAAAACAAAAAAACTGAATTGTTGGGTCCGCTGTATGGCCTTTATGGAACCGTGTTAAACGCAAAGCAAAACCCCAACGAAGCCATTATCTTTTTCAAAAAAAGTTTTGACTTTAATAAACGAAGCGGACACAACTTAGGCTGTGCCCAGGCATTAAATAATATTGGGTTTACTTATGCAACAACCCTTCATAAAAATAAGGCTGCATTACCTTATTATTTTAAAGCCATTCAATTTACTGATGCAAACGAGGCGTTAAACACATTTGATAATATTGCCAACGTTTACGTACAGGAACGTAAATATGATTCTGCATTTTACTTTTTTCAGCTAGCCTTTAATCAAATAAGTCCGGGCTTTACAGAAACTGATCTTATAAAAAATGAGGAAGGTGAACTTCCGGTAAAAATTACTGAAGAATATTTAACAGGCATGATACTCGATAAGGCGGCTGCATGGTTAAAAAAATACAAAACAACCGGCAGCAAAACAGCGCTGGAAGAAGCAATACGCATTTACCAGGTTACCGACCGCTACTTCGATAAGTTAAAAACCCAGCATGTTGAAATTCAAACAAAACTATTTTGGAAAACAAATAACCGGCGCTTGTATGAACAGGCAATAGAAGCCTGCCACGCCACAGGAAATACTGAAATGGCATTTTATTTTTTTGAAAAAAGCCGCAGTGCATTGCTGAACGATGAAATTTCTGAGCAACAAAAGATGAGTGAAAGTGACCTGGCAAAACAGGCCCAGTTAAAAAAAAACAGGCTCGAACTGGAGCGGATTTTAAAAAATAGCCCAACCACTTCCAACAATTATCTTAAGTGGCAGCAACAGCTATTTAATATTAAAAAGGAACAGGAATTATTATTGAAAAATATCAACAACAAGTATGCGCCTTATGCCCGTAATATTGCAGCAACCGCCCCACTTATAATGCAACAGGTAAAAAATGATTTACTTAACAGCAACAAATCGTTGCTTGAAATTTTTACCGGCGACAGTGCTGTTTATATTTTATCTATTACTGTTAATCATACATCTTTTATTAAGCTCAATAAACAAAACTACGATAGCCTCACTACGGCCTACATATCCTATATAACCAACGATGAAAAATCAAATAAAAATTTTAAAGATTTTCTGAATATTTCCCATCAACTCTATCAATTCATTTTTAAGAATATACAGGTACAGCCTGCAGGCAGTCTCATAATATCTCCTGATGGAAAAAGTTTTCCCTTTGAGGCATTGTTAGTAAGTAATAAAGCAGGCGTGCCGGATTATTTATTTAATCATTATGCAACCAGCTATACTTATTCAGCAAAGTATTTAATGAACGGGTATGCAGAAAATACAAAAAACCGAAATAGTTTGCTGGGCATTGCCCCGGTAAAATATAGGGTCAGTGATTCGTTGGCAGATTTGCGGGGGAGCGATCTTTCATTAAAAAATATAAAAAACGAATTTTCCGGAGGTACAAATTTTGTTTTCGAAAATGCTACAAAAAATAATTTCCTTCAGCATTTTCCCGACTATGCAATCGTACAATTATATACCCATGCTGCTGAAAACAGTGCTACTAACGATCCGGTAATTTACTTTGCAGATGGTGAATTATATTTATCAGAGGTTATCAACTCACGTAAACCCATAACACAATTGGTGGTACTATCAGCCTGCGAAACTGCTAATGGAAAACTCTATGAGGGTGAAGGTATTTTTAGTTTTAACCGTGGTTTTGCAGCACTCGGCATTCCTGCAGCAATCAGCAATCTTTGGTCCGTAGAAAATGAATCTACTTACAGGATAACTGAATTATTTTATAAGTACCTGGCGCAGGATTTTCCTACAGATATTGCCTTGCAAAAAGCTAAACTGGAGTTTATTAAAACAAGCAATACCAAGTCAAAACAGTTACCATATTTCTGGGCGGGCACCATACTCACCGGAAAAGTAACTACCATAAAAACTGCCAAAGCCCAACCCTGGAAAATCATTCTGATCACTACATTCATCCTGGCATTCTCAGGGTATATTATACGCAAGAGATGGGTTACAAAAAAGAGAGTAAGGTAGTATGTGAAAGTTTTTTTTAACCAGCATTTTATCAATGGGCATCATCGTTGTGTCACTCCCTTGTACTGCATACCAATGTGGATCTTTTCCCACATAATATGAGCTGGCAATCAGGCTGCTATTAAATTGGTTGTGCTATAAATTTTTATAAATGATACTTCTAAAGCATATAACAGATGCTCTGTTCATCTAAACCTAATCTACATCAAACCAGCATTGGGTGCCGCTTAAATTCCTTTGTTCTATCAAATAAATAGCGATAGGTAATTAAATTTCTGCTACGGAATGTTTGGCCAAGGCTTTCAGCTACGTTGATCATTTTGGGGTTAAAATCACCAATCCATTGCATTTCATAACTGGTATAAAATACATCAGGCTGCTGTATCACCTTTGCCGATTCACCGATAACGTATGCATCAATACCCTTGCCTTGCCACTCCGGCACTACACCAAACACGACACCACTAAATTTTGTATTAGGTTTGAATTTTTTCACCCACAAAAATTTCAATTTATGCAGCAAATCAAATTTCCCATCCAGGTATTTAAACCATTGATTGAGATCGGGGATATTAACAAACATGGCGATAGGTTCATCATTGTGGTAGGCAAACCAAATCAGCTTTTCGTCCATTACGGGTTTCATTTTTTTAAACAGTAGCAGCACCTGTTCTTTTGCCATTTGTTTCATACCACCGTGGCCTGCCCAGGCTTTATTGTAAATGGTTGTAAAATCCAGTGCAAATTTTTCTAACTGATCCTTTTTAATATGGCTGCTGCTAAAGTGGGGGGCGCCATCATATATTGCATGGCGGTCGTGAATTTTCTTTTCGAGGGGAGCTTTTGGGTGCAGGCCAAAACAAACCTGGTTAAAAAAAAGTTTAAACCCATATTGCTCAAACAAATGCTGGTAATAAGGTGGGTTATAATTCATACAATACAGCGGCTCATCAAAGCCTGCTGTAACCAGGCCCCACCATTTATCTCTTTCTCCAAAATTAATTGGCCCATCCATGGCTTCCATTCCTTTTTGGAGCAGCCAATGTTTGGCATTGTCAAGCATCAGGTTAGCGGCATCTGTATTGTTGATGCATTCAAAAAAACCGATACCACCCACCTGTACATCATCACCCTTGTTCTTATATTTTTTGTTTACGAATGCTGCAATACGTCCAATTAAAAGGCCCTCCTGGTTTTTTAAAATCCAGCGTTCTACTTCTCCAAACCGAAAAGCCTTGTTTTTTTTTACATCAAATACTTCGTTAATATCTTTATCGAGTGGGCGGATCCATTTTGGATCGTTCTTATATAATTCAATTGCTACCTGCAAAAACTCTTTTGCTGTAGAACTGTCTTTTACCGGAATTAGTTGCATATAATTTTGATAGAACGCAAATTTAGGCGATTGGCATAAGTTGAAAATAAAAAGATATAGCCTTATGATTGGACTGCCCGAAAATCTCTTTTATAATTTTTTACGCTTTAGTGTTTTCTATTCTGTGGGAAAAGATCCACATAGGTATGCAGTACAAGGGAGTGACACAACGATGTTGAGCAGTGCATTTAGCCTGGACAAAAAAACTGAATTGCGAAAATCCCGATTTTCAGGAATGGACAATTGAACCACAGCCGGGGAGAGCAAAACAACCGTTGGTGTTTAAGAGGCTTCAGCAAAATATAAAAGGAGAATGTATGCACATTCTCCTGGTTAAAAATTTTTCACTTTGCAAATGATTACCGTGTAGCACCCATTTTGGCTTCGATACTCAAAGTAGCATGTGGCACAGCACGCAGCCGGGCTTTGTCAATCAGCTTTCCTGTAACGCGGCAGATACCATAAGTTTTGTTTTCGATACGCATTACCGCTTTTTCAAGATGATCAATAAAAGTGATCTGGCGGCTTGCCATCTGGCTCAATTGCTCCCTTTCCATGCTAAGGCTTCCGTCTTCCATGGTCATGTACCTGTTATCGCCTTCATCTCCACCCATTTCATCTTTACGTGTAATTAATCCATGCAGATAGGATAATTCCTTTTTTGCTGCTTCCAGCTTACGTTGAATCAATTCCTTGAATTCCATTAATTCACCATCACTATAGCGTTGAGAAGGTGCTCCCATATCTCTTTGCCCTTTATCCAATACTGATTTAGTAAATTCAGGCTGATATTTACGCACAGTTTTAGTAGATATTTTAGGGATTACCACAGGTTTTGGGGCAGGTACTTTTATATCTTTTGCTTTTACTTCGGCAGCAGGCTTAGCCACAACTGCTTTTTCAGTGGCTGGTTTAACAGCCGGTTTTTTAATTTCTTCTTTTTTAGCCATAATTTTTTGAGCCGGGTTAGCAGCTTTGATTGGAGTTTTTTTAACAGGTTCCGGTGACTTTTTTAATTGCTTTTTTATTGGTTGCACTGGCTTTTTCGATTGAATGGGCACTTTTGCAGGTAAAACTTTTGCTTTAGGCTTTACAGGAGTTACTGCTTTTTTAGCAACAGGTTTTGCAATAATTTTTTTAACAGCCTTCTTTTGGGCCACTTTTACCGGTACCGCTTTAGCCGGTTTTTTAGCAGGGGTTTTCTTTACCGGTACAACCTTGGCAGATTTTACAACTTTCTTATTTAAAACAATTGCTTTTTTAACCGGTTTTTTAACAGCCGGCTTTGATACTGCTTTCACTCCTTTTACCAGGACATTTTTTTTTGTTGCCATACTATGCTTCAGTTTTAAGTACGTTCACTTTTATTATGGCATTATTCACCTCAATTTCAATACCCTCATCCAAAAAGGTGTAAAAAGCAAGCGAATCTGCCAGAATTTCGGCGCAAATATAATCTTTATATTGATTTAACGAAAGTTGCATTTCTTCATTTCCAAAAACTGATACATTAATACGATCAGTAAGCTCAAAACCATTGTCTTTCCGAATATTTTGAATTTTGTTTACAAATTCCCTTGCATCGCCTTCCATTTTAAGGTTGGGAGTTATTGTAATATCCATAGCAACGGTTAAAATTCCTTTAGTTGCAATTTCGTAGCCAAGTATTTCATCTGTTGAAATTTCTACGTCTTCACTGTTGATTATAATAGGCTCCTCATTGTTTTCCTTGTAATCCGGGTTAAGGGTGTAATCCCCTTCTAATACCAGGTCGATGGTTGCATTATTGAAACCGGCTATTTCCCCTGCTGCATACTTCATTTTAGGGCCAAGCTTTTTTCCCAGGGTTTTAAAGTTTGCTTTGGCTTTTTTCTTAATAAAATTATTATCGGCAGCCAGGATATCAACTTCTTTAATATTTGTTTCAGCTTTTATTAGTGTCTCTATTTTTTTAATTCTGCCGGCCATTTCTGCATCCATAGCTGGGATAAATACTTTTTGCAAGGGTTGCCTTACTTTTATATTTACTTTTTTGCGCAGTGATAATATTAAAGAACAAATTTCCTGGGCCAATTGCATTCGTTTTTCAAGTTCGGCATCTATTACCGATTCATTCACCTTCGGAAAATCTGTATGATGAACTGATTCTTTATCAAACCGATGAGAAACATTGTTTAGATTATTGAATAACCAATCTGCAAAAAAAGGTGCAATGGGGGCCATTAATCTTGTTAAGGTTTCAAGGCATTCATACAATGTTTGGTAAGCAGCAATCTTATCCATTTCATAATCACCCTTCCAAAAACGGCGACGACATAAGCGTACATACCAGTTGCTTAACTGTGTATCTACAAAATCTTCAATTGCCCGACCTGCCTGTGTGGGCTCATACTCATCCATATTTTGCTGCACATTTTTTATTAATGTATTCAGCGATGACAATATCCATTGGTCTATTTCGGGTCGTTCTTTTACGGGTATAGCGGCTTCACTAAAAGCAAATCCATCTACATTGGCGTATAGCGCAAAAAACTGGTAGGTATTATACAAAGTACCAAAGAATTTTCGCTGTACTTCCTTTATACCATCGTTATCAAATTTTAAACTATCCCAGGGTGATGCGTTGGTTACCAGGTACCAGCGGGTGGCATCCGGGCCAAAAGTATTAATGGTATCAAAAGGGTCCACCACATTTCCTAACCGCTTACTCATTTTATTTCCATCCTTATCGAGCACTAACCCATTACTTACCACGGTTTTATAGGCTACACTATCAAATAGCAACACGCCCAACGCATGTAGCGTATAAAACCAGCCCCGGGTTTGATCTACCCCTTCAGCTATAAAATCTGCCGGAAAAGCTGACCCGGCTTTACTTCCTCCAAGTGGAGAGGTTGTAGAATCCGCATGATATTTCCAGAAATTTTCTGTGCTTAACTCACCATATTGATTACCGCTTGTGTCGGGTAAACCCCATTGAGCATAGGGCATGGCGCCACTATCGAACCATACATCTACGAGATCGGGTACCCTTTTCATCGGCTGCCCCTGGGCACTTACCAAAACAATATCATCCACATAAGGCTTGTGCAGATCTAATATTCCTTCGTGCAAATAATTTTTATTGGTGTCGCCGCCAAGTACCGCAACTGCCTGCTTTATTTCTTTATTTAATGCCGCAATTGATCCAATGCATTTTTCTTCAGCTCCATCCTCTGTACGCCAGATGGGTAATGGAGTGCCCCAAAAACGGCTTCGGCTTAAATTCCAATCTACCATATTCTCCAGCCAGTTTCCAAACCTGCCGGTTCCGGTTGCTGCCGGTTTCCAGTTAATAGTTTTATTTAATTCAACCATGCGATCCTTTACTGCTGTAGTTTTAATAAACCATGCATCAAGGGGGTAATATATAATCGGCTTATCAGTTCTCCAGCAATGAGGGTAGGAGTGTTCGTACTTCTCAACTTTGAAAGCCCTGTTTTCTTTTTTAAGTTTTACGCTGATATCAATATTTACATCGGTATAATTCTTTTCGTCTTTATAATTTTTTACAAAGCGGCCGCTAAATTCACCGGTACCCTCGATAAATTTACCTTGCTTATCAACAAGGGTTAATATGCCAAGATTATTTTTAATACCCGCTTTGTAATCATCTGCACCAAAGGCCGGGGCTGTATGAACAATCCCTGTTCCATCTTCAGTGGTTACAAAATCACCGGTTATAACCCTGAAAGGTTTTGCGCCGGGTGTAATTTCTTCTATCTTTTGAATCGTATTTGAATCAGAAGGTAGTAGTTGGCCATATATACAGCCTTCTAAATCAATACCTTTAAATGAGGTTAATATTTTCCAGGGTATAATTTTATCTCCTTCTTTATAATCATGGCTTATTAAATTTTCACCTTCTGCCTTAAAATATTTTGACAAAAGGTTTTTGGCAACAACTACATTTATTGGAAGATGAGTGTAGGGGTTAAAGGTTTTAATTAAAAGATATTCAATATGTGGGCCTACTGTCAGGCCTAAATTGGAAGGGAGTGTCCATGGTGTGGTTGTCCATGCCATAAAGAACACCTCATCGCTGGCGGCAGCATCAAATAAAAACCGGGAGCTATCATTATTTTTGGCTTTAAACATTGCCACCACACTGGTATCTTTCACATCTTTATATGTACCGGGCTGATTTAGTTCGTGACTGCTTAATCCGGTACCTGCAGCAGGTGAATATGGCTGGATGCTTACACTTTCATATAAATATCCCTTTTTATACAACTCACTCAGGATCCACCAGAGCGTTTCAACATAATCATTTTTAAAAGTTATATAAGGGTTATTTAAGTCAACCCAGTAACCCATTTTATTGGTGATATCGTCCCATTTGTCTTTAAATTTTAATACTTCCCTCCGGCAGGTGGCATTGTATTCTTCAACAGATATTTTTTTTCCAATATCTTCTTTGGTTATGCCAAGGAGTTTTTCAACGCCTAATTCTACCGGTAGCCCGTGCGTATCCCAGCCGCCTTTTCGTTTTACCTGGTAGCCCTGCATAGTTTTATACCGGCAAACGAGGTCTTTTAATGTTCTTGATATTACATGATGGATGCCCGGCAAGCCATTTGCACTTGGAGGGCCTTCATAAAATACAAATGATTGTGCACCCTCTCGCAATAAGACACTTTTTTCAAAAGCGCCTGTTTTTTCCCATTTATCCAACATTTCATCACCAATCCTGGGCAAATTTAATTGTTGGTATTCTTTATATTTGGCACTCATACATTTGCTCTTCTTGCTTTTAAAAATGGCAGCAAAGGTAATAAAATAGCCTTGTTAGTACTTCATCAAATTACTCCTTTATTAGAATCACGTGGCAGGGGTGAAGTTTTCCACAAAAAATTGCTTTGGCATAATATTGGCACGCAATGAATTACTCAAAGAAAGTTCTTTAAATCACATTTCGCTTGTTAATATTTAGTAATTCAGCATTTCACAGAGAAAGTTAGTTTCTCCTAAAAAATTTCATTAAATAATTTATTTAATTTTAATTAATCCTCTTATTTATAAATGGATTAAAAAGAATTTTAGAATGCTTTTAGCATATAATAAAAATTTTGCTGGTTTAGGGTTTTATTAGGGTAAAGACGGAAGTAGTCTTACTTCCGTCATTTCCTTTTTCAAAAAAGTAACCGTTCCGTTTTAAAATCTGGCTTTTAGCTAAAATATCCAAATTAAAATCATAATATCCCTTTTAAAACTATTCCAATTCTATTGAAGAGCAACCAATTCAATTAGAAAAATCAAATCTTAGTATTTAACTATCTCAAGCAAAAAACAAAAAGGCATGCCGAATATTCGGTGTGCCTTTTTAATTACATCTGTCCCCTAAATGGGTAATAATATCAGAACTCCTGACTCATCGCAAACTAACATCCATACTTTTTAAATTTTTTGTCCAGGCAACTGAGCCCTGAAAAAGCATCGTTGCATCGCCCTCTTGTACTTTTGAATATATGGCAGCGCTTTCAATTTGCGTTCTTAGCCCCTTCAGGGGTGGGGGCCTTTAATTTATAAAAGAAGGGTAAGAAGTTTTGAATATAAAACGCAATTAAAGATCCTAATGGGTATGCAGTACAAGAGGGCGATGCAACGATGTTGCCTACTGCTTCTTAGTCGGGACAAAAATTTTTATTTATTAATTTATATGTTCTGAAGTTTCCAGGATAAATATATTTTCAATCATCATTTATCTCAAAATCTACATCCCATCGTAAAATAAGGGTACCAACCTTCAACTGATTTTCCTGCAACAAGTTGCAACAATAGTAATTGTGCAGGGGCAAAATAAATTCCACCTCCCACACCCTGGTGCCACTTCGTACTTTTTTCGTTTTTTTCCCAAACCCGGCCTACATCATAAAAACCAACCAGGCCCAATTGCCCCGGCACAATGTAGGATGCAATATTGGCCAATTTTATGCGTGCCTCCAGGTTGTTATACACTGTATGCAAACCGGCAAACCTGTATTGCCTGTATCCTAATAAATTTTCTTGCCCCCCTAAAAAGAAAGACTGGTAAAAGGTTGTTTTACCAAAAGTAACCCCACCACCAAGCCTGTTGGCAATTATAAAATTTGCTTTTCTGCCTAAGGGCTTAAAAAGTGCAATTTCTGAACTAACCTGGGCAAATGATTTTGAATAATCATTTAATCCACTGTAACCTTTAATCTTTAAATTTAAAAAACTGCCACTTGTTGGAAATATCAAACTATTCCTGCTATCGTGTATTAAATTTAAAACAACCCCTGCATGCGCTTTGTCATTTATAATTGTGGCACTATCGTATGAATTAATCAGCGATACATTATTGATAAACCTTCCTTTATTATCACTGGCTTCAAAATGATAATATTGTATTGAAGGCCCGATTATGATACTCCCCTTATTATTTTTTCTCCATCGGAATGCTGGCTCTGCCTGTACAATGGTAAAAACAGATCTGTAATACCTCCGGAAATTTCCTGTTCTGTTAAACACTGTTTCATTTCCTCTTCCGAAGAAATTTTGAGTATTGTCTGGTGCAAAAATATTGGCACTTAGTAATATATCTGCATTACCGGCTGCCTTCAGCCACTCTGATCCATACCTGAACTTAAATCCATTGGTATAAAATGCATGGGAAAGACTTAACTGGTGAGAACTTGCATAAGGATTTTTTCTAAAACCCTGCCTGATAAACCTAACCCCTCCACCAAGTATCAATCCATCATCTACATTATAACCAATGTTCAGCAATGGAATAGTTTTGTTATACCGTGCAGTTACCTGGAAATCGGTATTTTCCTTTTTGTCTGAAAGGTGAAGATGAGCTTTATCACTTTCCCCGGTATAAGAGCCATTGGTTAATCCTTCGTAAATATGAATTTTTCGCAAATATCTTCCATTCCCTTTTAATTCATATTTTTTAGCTGATGTTGCATCGCCAATAATTCTAAGTTTGATTGCAGTATGTTGATTTTCAACTACTACATTGTCTGTGCCGCCAAACAAATACAGACGAAGTTCTTTTGTTAATGCAGGATCGAGCAGGCGGGAAAAAACCAGGTTACCAGGTTCTCCGTTGCCGGTTAATTTGTACACCGAAACATTTAATTTTTTATCAGCAGTACTGGTAATTTTCACCAGTTCATTTTTATCAGACAAGGTTAGATCTATTATTTTATTAAGAAACCGAAAGTATTGAGGAGATTTTTTTACCAGGTCTGTTTTTCTGTTCTTTAATTGTGCAGCTAATATGGTATGTATTTGCTGATATACCGGTGCAGGTAATTTTTTTAATGCAGTTTCTATCAATGTGTCGGAAAGTTTGCTGGTAACATCACCAGTAATATTTACCCATTCTTCTAACGATAATTGATTGGTGAAAAGCCCATCTATAAACCTTGCATTAAAAGAAAAGGTATTGATATTTCTAATGCGGTTGCCAAATCCCTGGAATTTGGGTTGCAGCCAGGGCAACGAAAATATTGCAGGGAACAAGCCCTGGTTTATATAAAAAACCTGGTCCCTATCCCTGGGTATTGGCTGGTATAATTTATTTTTATTTTTGGCTACGTTCATCCATCTCCACTGATCGCCATGCCTGTCCCAATCGCCGATAAATATATCAAGTAACCGTGCAGTTAAAAAAGCTTTTTGATCAATGGAGTTATCGTTATCTTCTTTTAAATTCTCCATCATTTTTTGGGTAGTGATGGATTTTCCGACTGGCTCCCTTTCCTCAAACAGGTGAATCGTTTTTGCAAAATTCCGGCTATAAATACCCAGGTTTTTATCAGGAGAAAGATAAACGATTGTGGGGTTACTGTGTGGTACTCCCAAAGCATCTGCAAATACCGGCACTACCAGCGGGGCGTAAGGAAATGCAGCAGTAACATTATCTTTTAATATAGAAGCTGCAAAGGTATTTGCCAATGATCGGGGCAGCAGCAGATCGGGATATTTGTCAACACTGCGTATCACCCATTCTTTTTTTAATTTGTCTTGCAGGCGCAGGCTCCGTGTTTGCATACCACCGCCAAGTTCTGTGGGGGTTAATCCGGCTTCAGAAATTTTCAACACCCGAAAAGTTACTTCAGTTGCCCATATTTTGCGATAATTTTCACCAAAAAGGCTCCGGTGAAATTTGCCGGGTTTGTTATAATTTCCGGGTAATGGAAGGGTAATACTATCACCTAACGAAGCTTCTGCAGTTTCAGTAGTAATATTTTGTGGAATAGTAAATGCCTTATTGTAGATGAAAGAATTTTGAAATCCCTCTTTTTGATAACTGTAAAATGAAAGCCGTATGGTATTATCCTTCATTACATCAGCCTTAACATACCCGCTTTCGCTTTGTGCAAATAAAGTTCCCCTGCCATTTTTTACCGGTGTTTTTTTAGCCCCGGAGCCGCTAACAACCTGTAGCAACTGGCCTTGTATTAATTGGAGTGTATGCTCATGCCCTGCAACATGAATCACGTTTGGATGCTTCTTTAAAATATTTTCTATCCCTTCCTTCATTTCACGGTATAGATAATTTTTCACATCCTGTGCAGGTGGAAAAGTAGAACGAAGCAAGGGGTATAATGAGCCAATAACAGGCAGTGGAATATAAAGTCCTTTACCAAGCCCGGTTAATGGAAATACATGCTCTTTCAGTGAATAATACCCTCCATGAGAACCGTAAGTTTTAAAAGGGTGATGACTTGCAAAAAATATAAGTTTATTGCTATTTCTTTCAACTATTTCTTCCAGCTTGCCCAAAACATCTGCTTTGGTTTTGTATTCACAATCCGAATTCTCGGCAGGTATGTCAAATGGGTACAGCCACCATTCTGAATCAATGGCTACAATCAATATATCATCTGAAACATTTATTTCAACCGGACCTGCGCAGGCATCCTTCGGAATAATCTGCAAAAGGGAGTCCTGCTGCTCCCGAATAAAATTATTTACCTTATTTATTTTTTCAACACCCTTTACGCCACTATGGTCCCAATCGTGATTGCCGGGTATAAAATAAACCGGGATGCCTGCATTGCGAAAGGGTTGATATTGGCTGCGTAAAATTTCTTCAGTTTTTTTTGTGGCATCATCTGCGTTAAGACCCATACCGCGGCGATAAATATTATCACCCAGGAATAATACAAGGCTTTTACCGGGAGTAGATTGCTTAACCGCCTCATCAATTACTGCATGTTGCACCGGGTTTATTTCTCCGGCATCACCTATCAATACCAAGCTGTATTTTATGCTATCCTGGGCAATTAAAATATTGCTGCTGGCAAATAAGATGATTAAAAATGTTAATACTTTTTTCATGGTTGCGTTTTTGAAATTTTTTGTGGAAAAATTTTTTTTCTTAACCAATGGCTGAGTAAGCTGCTGCCGGTACCTACTAAAGCACCCATCAGCACATCTGATGGATAATGTTTGCCAAGGTACATTCTTGAATATCCAACACAACCTGCCCATAAATAGGCGGGTACTACTATCCACCACTTTTTATATATCAGGCTAAAGGAGGTGGCAGTTGCAAAAGCTACCGAAGTATGGCCTGATGGAAAGGAATGTCCTTCAGAACCACTTAATGCAACTATGTCTGCAGGGTATTCATCTGCCGGACGGGTTCGATCAAAAATCACTTTCATGGCATCAGTAACAATGATGTTGATCCCAACACCGAGCAGTGTTTCGTATGCGTTGTTTTTGAGTTCATGATCATTGCGTATAAGGCCACATGCCAAACTGCCCAGGGTAGCCGTACCCGTTAAAATAATGTAGGTTTTACTTGTGCTTTTCCAAAATCTTGAAGAAGGGTTTTCCGGGTTAATCGATCTCAATATATTAATATCAGCATTTTGCGAATGAAGGTTAACAGCAAATAAATTTGCAATCAGCAGGCAACAGATAACATTAATTTTCTTTATTAAATTCATCATTTATTTTTTACCGGCATTATAAATAAATTTCAGCACCGTAGCATTTTGCATCAAACCGCTTTCATTGGAAATATAAAGGTTGTGTGCTTTGTCAAACGCAATGCCTTCGGGTTGGTTAAATAAAGCAGGGTCAAGCTCAAACACTTGTTTCACCTTCCATTGAGCATCCGTTATTACCAATAATTTATTAACTGAAGACAGTATATACCAATCATTACTTAGTTTATTTTTAGCCAATGCCGATGGACGAAAACTCACTTTATTTTCTTTTGCCATGTCAGCAATTTCTTTTGTATTTATTTCAAAATTACTTTGCATTACCGGCGCACTGCCGGCATCATATTTAAGTATATGCCCGGTTATACTTTTGGTAGCTTTATCCGTGCTGCAGCTTTTACAAAGAATATATAAAAGGGCGGAGGTCTCATCTGCATACATTGCTTCATATTCTTCTACCGGCAGTATCCCTTGAAACTCCTGTACATTTTCCACTTTTTCGGCGTGAATATTATTTAACGGCATGATAAACAAAGTGCCATCACTCCGTAGTATAATTACATTTCCTTTAAGGATGGCAATATCTTCATAGTCGCCTTTTTTTCCGAATTTGGTATTTTGCTCAGTTATATTAGCAGGCGAAAAATAAAATAACCTTCCATCTTCATCCTGTTCGGCAAATAGTGTATCTGCACTTCCATCCTTAAAAGCAATACCCGAAATCTCATTTAGCGGAGCAGGCATTTTTAATACGTCCGGAGCTGCAAGGTTATAACCTGTGGGGCTGTTAATTATATTTGGTTGCGTGCATCCCGAAAAAAATATCAGCACCAATAGAAACAGGTTCAAAGTTTTTTGCATGGTTTATAAATTGTAGTAAAATTTTAATTTCCTGGGGGCAGAGGTTTTTTTGTACGGGCTATGAAGCCCCTGTCAACATCGTTGTGTCACTCCCTTTTACCGCATACCTATGTGGATCTTTTCCCAAAATATTTGTAAGTACAGGCCACGGCCTGTTCCTACAGGAAATTCAATGTTTCAATCAATGGGAACTTTAATTTACGAATAAACTTTTCATAAATGAAATGAGATTTTTTTTACTTAAGCGCCTGCGTTTATTGCTGCCCGTAGCTTCAACTGATTTTGCTTTTTTGAAATGTTTATTGCCATCAATTATGAACTATGAACCATCAACCATCAATTATCAACCAATATCCTTCAGCATCTCATAAATTTTTTCCTGCGATCGCACTTTCTCTTTATCATTTTGAACAGGGATGTTTTTTAAATCCTTGCTAATACTTACTGCCTGTACATTATCAGCTAACTGAATAGCTACAATTTGAAGTATTTCTTTTTTTATATCCTCATCAAACACCGGAAAGCATACTTCAACCCTGCTGTAAATATTCCGGTTCATCCAGTCTGCTGAACCTAAAAAAACCAATTTATTGTTGTTATTATTAAAAATAAAAATTCTTCCGTGTTCCAGGTATTTATCTACAATTCTGGTTATGCTGATATTTTCACCCGTACCAGGCTGGCCGGGTTGCAAACAACAAATGCTTCTTACTACCAGGTTTACTTTTACACCGGCTGCAGCGGCTTCATACAATTTTAAAATCAGTTTTTTTTCTTCCAGGTTATTTAGTTTAATGGTAATGCCGCAGGGCAACCCCTGTTGTGCATTGCGGATTTCCTGGTCAATTAAATTAAAAAATACCTGCGGTAAATTAAATTGTGCAACCAGCAGGTATTCAAAATTTATTTCTGCATTATTTACCGGTTTTCGTTTTTGACCCAAAAAATTAAACAGTACCTCCAGTTCCACCAGCATCTCATGATGTGCCGTTAGCAAAATATGATCTGTATAAAACCTTGCCGTGCTTTCATTGAGGTTACCTGTTGAAAGTAAGCCGAGGTAAATCATTCTGCCACCCTGTCTTTTTTTAACCAGTGCTACTTTAGCATGTACTTTTAAGTTAGGAATGCTGTATATAATTTTAATGCCGGCAGCCTTCATTATTTTGCCCCAGCGTATGTTGTTTGCCTCATCAAACCGGGCTTTTAATTCTACAAACACTACCACTTTTTTCCCATTACCGGCCGCAGTTATTAACGCATTGGCAATTTTAGAATCACTTGCTATACGATACATCGTTACATATACTTCTTCTACTGATGCATCTATTGCAGCTTCATTAAAAAAGCGAAGAATTGTATTGTACGATTGGTAAGGCGTATGAACAATACGGTCTTTTTTTATAATCAGATCAAACAGTGATCCTTTTATATCAACCAGGTTTTTAACCGCCGGCCAGGCAGGATAATTGAGTGCCTCGTTGTGGATAGGGATGGTTGAAAAATCCCTCAGATTATGATAATAGCCGCCTTTTACGATACTTGCTTTTGATAATTTAAGTGTATCTGTAAGCCAGAGTAAAATTCGTAAAGGAATGCCTGGCTGGTATAAAAAACGGGTAGCAAAACCTAGATCCCTCAGGGCTATTTTACTTTCAATTTTTTCCGCAAGGTCACCGGCAAATTCATCTTCCAGGTCAAGCTCGGCATCCCTGTTAATTTTAATATTGAAGACGCCCTTTATATTTTCACCAGGAAATAAAGCAGGTAATATTTCACGGATAATATCATCTATAAAAACAATAAACCGGATACCATTTTTTATGGTGGAGAAAAACCTCGATAAATTGTCGGAGGGTATTGATATAAGATATACATCCTCCCTTCCATTGGCATCTTCCGTTACTACTACCTGGTAAAGTTTATTATTCTCTGAAAAAAAATTGTTTGCCTTGCCGGTTAACTTTATTATTTGTAAAAATGCGCTGATGGCACCATAAAAATATTCTTCTGCCTGTTCTTTTATTTCTGCCGGTATTGCTTCATCATAAACAATATAGATATTTGCTTTCCTTAGCACGGGTAGTATTTCCGATGTGAGCACTTTTCCAAAATATACCTGTTGGGCAGCTATTACTTTTTTAATTTCATCTAAAATGCCTTCTTCATTATTGCTGTTATTTATTTTTTTTAAAGCCATTAAAGCAGGCATGCGTACCCGGTAAAATTCATCGAGGTTAGATGAAAATATTGAAAGGAACTTTATGCGCTCTGCCACCGGAACCTGTACATTACCTGCTTCGTTTAATACCCTTTCATTAAAAGACAGCCAGCTTAGGTCACGGTCAAAAAATTGAACATTCATTATTGCTTTTTTATGCAAAAAATATTGTGGCTATCGCAAATGCAATAATTGATACAATGAGTGTAAACATAAAAATGGTGTACGAAATGCGCAGCAGCTTATATTTTCGGCCAAGCACTTTTCCCTGGCCATGAATATCCCTGATAAGGCTTCCATATAAAAATTCCCGGTCGGCCATTACTTTTAGCATACCATCATTATAATCACTGAAATCCATTCTGTAAAAATTACCAAAGAATAAAAGGTTAACAGTCTTATCATCTACCTGTGCTTTTGTAAATTGCCCATCGGGAATATTTGGGCGTGTTGCCAGCACCGCAAAAATTACAGCTATCATACTGCCGGTTAATAATATGAGGGTGGGTAATAAAATATTGGGGCTTGCATCCATCTTTCTTACTACCAGGCCAATTATTACCGAGATAATAATTGAGTTTACCGAGATCATAATATGTGCCTTATTATCCGACATATCGCTCAGGCGCTGTTGATTGGTACATGCTATGCGAAACATGGTTTCTATCCCTTTATCCGGCCGCTCCCCAAAACCTAATTTTTTCTTTGATTTTTCCAGTGCTTTTTCTTCCTGGTATTCTTGGGGCAATTCTGCTTCGTACTTCACTTTTGTTTCATTCTCATTTTGCTTTCGCAGTAATTTATCTAAGTTTTCCTGTTTCTTTTTATTGAGCAGCGATTTGCAATAATCTGTATGATAATGATGAGACTGCATTAATTCAATACTTCCCCGGCGCCATTCATCTTTACTGATAGATACATTACGCACTGCTTCAAACTCCTTGCGCATGAGTTTACTTCTTTCAGAAAATTCATCGGTACCCAGGTGAAACATATCTGCATCGCAAACAATTTGCTCAAGAAATGTTACCGGCGACTGCGGAATGGCTGTACTTAATATGCAGGCCATTACTTTACTGATAGTAGGTTCATCTACACCAAGCTCCTGTAAATAGGTAGCAGCTTTTTCTGCTCCTTTGTGCTCATGGTCTGTAGGGTCATCCAGCAAATATCCCATATCGTGGAACCAAACGGCCGTGAACACTATAAAGAAATCCTCATCAGATAGCTGGTAATGGTTTCCGATTTGGGTGGCAGCTTTTACCACGCCTTCTGTATGCGTAAGATCGTGGTATAACAACTTTTCATTTTTACCTGAATTAAAAAATGCAAGTGCGTACTGCTTTACATGTTCTGATAATAAATGGTAGTTCATGAATGATGAAATTATTTTTAGTACCTGATAAAATTCAAAATTTAAATTGCCGGTAATTAAAACCTGCCTTTAATGAGACATCACTATTGAAAGTAATAATACGAAAAAAAGTGTTCGCAATTTTGCAAAATGTGAAAATTACCTTATGTAAATTTTGTAGCTGGGTGCAGCTTTGCTGACTTTTTATTTTTGCTTTATCAAGAATGACCTACCGATTACAAAGTTGCTTTTTTTATTGAAAGCGGGTATGTATTACTTATGCCATTTGATGTACAATTTGTATAAGTACAATGTAACCATGCAAAAGACCCGTATCCCAAATTTAATAAAAGATTGCGTTTATTTTAAACGACATTTCCCTGGGGTGCATTTGAAATTGTGGGTACTCCAATAAATGTCGGGGCCAGTGAGGACATCCGCTTTGGCGGACTGGCTGTTGTGGCTTGTGTACTACCAGCCACGGGAATTTTAAATGCGGCCTTTTTTTGTAAAACGTAATAAAAGAACCACAAAGGGATTACGTACAAGAGGGCGATGCAACGATTTACCACAAAGCTTCTTAGCCCGGACAAAAATTTTTTCTATAATAACCTGACAATTAAAACAGGTGCTTAGCCTTCAAATTTTTTGTAAACGCTGGTGGCTATATGGCCACCAAAACCAAAGGTATTGCTCATGGCATAGTTAACCGTTTTGCTGATAGCCTTCCCCAGGGTAAGGTTGAATTTGCCGTCGAATTCGGGTTCTATATTTTTAGTATTAATGGTAGGTGGAATTTTATTTTCACGCAATGCCTGTATGCAGGCAATGGCTTCTACAGCACCGGCGGCACCAAGCAAATGCCCCGTCATAGATTTGGTGGCGCTGATATGCAAATTGGTATTGGCACCAAATACCCGCTGCACTGCTTTTAATTCGCTGATATCACCCATGTGGGTAGAGGTTGCATGCACATTGAGGTAATCAATTTCATGCGGTTGAATACCAGCTTCGCTCAGCGCTTCGAGCATACCGAGGTAGG
>JANMVB010000387.1:0-15460 GCA_031392305.1 Ferruginibacter sp. | reverse complement strand
CACGGGGAATACGGCCTCGCCGCGTCGCTGCACGACGACTTCGGTGCGCCAGGCCGCCTACTGCGGCCACAGCCAAAACATTTATAAATTTCTTTGGCAGGCGATACGGTAAAAGAAGGGGATTTTTCGTTGTGAAAAGGGCAGAGACCCAAATAATTGGCCCCTCTTTTTTTAAGTTTTATAAACGACCCCACGATCTCAATAATATCTAAGCGGCTTAAAATCTGTTGTATCGTGTTTTGAGATATCAAGTGAAAAGGTTAAAGTTTTGTTGGCAAAATTAAGTGAATAAAAATACCCAATCAATGGCAGGCGTTATTTCAGTTACTGCAAGATGATTTATAATTGGGTGGCTCTCATCTTTTAATCATTGTGCAGCATTGGTTCCGGCTATCCACTGCAAGTACGGCACAGGGCCACTCACAAGGCTTCACCGGGCTTTCCGTTGCTATCCGGCATCCATTGGACAGTTGTTTTTCAATTTGGCTTTTTCTACATTATATGTAATTATACAAACGCACACAAGCTTTGTTATAATGCAGTTAAAGCTCCACATAGGTATTCAGTACAAGTGAGTGACACAACTATGCTGGGTTCTGATATAATGGCTGTAAAATAATTTTTATACTATCAATAATATAATGGAGCAAATGAGATTTGGAATGCAAATTGCAACGTAACATAGGATGAATAAACAGGCATATTTTTAAACAGAAATTTACAGTTTTCTGCTATTTGTGGCATGGTTTATGAAATTTGGGTGTGATTTTATATTTGAATTAAAACAAACTAAATATCTTTATCAACTAAAAAAAATTATACATGACAAAGTATTTCTTTCTGGTAGCATTTAGCCTTATTGTAAATGCACTGCAGGCGCAGGATATTAAAGAAATCAGGAACTACTCCCTGCTTGGCCAAACGCAAAAAGCCAAAGAAGCAATAGATAAACACCTGGCCGTACCCAAAAATGCCCAAAAAGCTGAAGGTTGGTATTACAAAGGTTATATCTACAACCAGGCATCTAAAGACAGCACCAAATCATTAGCAGAAAATGCTGCACTAAAAGCTACTGCTTTTGAAGCGTTGAAGAAGTACCGTGAAATGGACCCAAAAGCAGAATTGCTGACGGAACAAAACAACTCCCCACTTTTTGATTTATATGTTAGCTATTACTCCGATTTAGGTGTAAAAGCCTATATGGCAAAAGATCCGGCAACTGCCTACGATGATTTTACCAAGGCACTGGAAATACATGATTATATAGTAGCAAATAATTTAACCGGGGCTAATAATTTTAAATTTTCAACTTTAGATACCACGCTGGTATTATACACTGCTATTACTGCAAACGAAGCAAAAAATAAAGATAATGCTGCGATGTATTACAAGAAAATCGTGGAAGCCAATATTGCTGAAGCACAATACATTGATGCTTACCAGTTTTTGGCTGATTATTACAAAACAAAAAAAGATAAAGCTGCCTTCAGTGATATTATTGCAAAGGGAAAAAAATTGTACCCAACCAATAATGAATACTGGACTGCTATGGAAATAGAAGAGGCAACAGAAGGTGTAGAGAAACCAGCTATTTTTGACCGCTATGAAGAATTAATGACAAAAAATTCTACCAATTACACACTTCCATATAATTATGGGGTAGAACTTTACAGGTATATTTATTCTGATGAAATGAAAGAAGCAAATACCACGGCGTATAAAGCAAAGCTACCCGAGGTACTTAAAAAAGCCATTGCAATTAAATCAACAAGCGAGGCTAATTTTTTATTGTCGAATTTCCTGTATAATAATTCAATTGATATATCGGAAGAGGCCCGTAAGATGAAGGGAGTTAAACCAGACGATATCAAAAAGAAGAAAGCATTGCAGGCAGAATCTGATGCTGCCATGGATCAATCAATACCTTATGCCGAAGCAGTTATAGCTTTATATGCCGGTATTGAAAAACCAAAGGCTTCAGAAAAAATAAACTACAAACAGTCGCTGGTTATTTTAAAAAATATTGCAGAAGTAAAAAAAGATACAGCTAAAGTAGCTAAATACGATGCTTTAATAAAAGCAGCGCAATAAATATATTTCGATAAAACTAAAAAAGCAGCAAGCGGAAGTTTGCTGCTTTTTTTGTGCGCTATAAATAGTTAGAGAATGCTGAGCATTGGAACTGACTTTATGCGGCACTTAATTACTTGCTTTTTAGGGGCTGGCTCTTAAAAAAATACCGTAAAAAAACCAATAACCAATTGCAAATAAATTATAATATCATTATCTTACCTGCAATTATTACCATTATACACTGCATATTTTAATAACCCAAAAAAATAGCCAGTATGGAAACTACCAGTATGCAGCAACTTTTTTTTCAGCATTTAAAGGGTCAGCTACCCGGCCATCTTTCTTTAGTAGATGAGGTGGCAGAATTTTTAGATATTAGCAACGATAGTGCTTACCGGCGTATAAGGGGCGAAAAATCTATTAGTTTTGAAGAGCTGCAAAAGCTCTGCGTACATTATAAAATCTCCCTCGATCAGTTTCTCCATTTAAAAAGCGATTCCATCATTTTTAATGGTAAACTAAAATCAGATGCTGAAACAAGTTTTGAAGACTGGATTGAGAATATAAGTGCATTGCTTCAAATGTTTAACAGCTACGGCAAAAAACACATGTCTTTTCTTTTAAAGGATATTCCACCTTATGTTCATTTTCTTGTTCCGGAACTGGCTAAATTTAAATGCTTTTTCTGGATGAAATCCATCCTGCATTATAAAAGCCTCAGTGGAGTTAAGTTTTCTTTGGATGATCCTCAGTATGATAAATTTGATGGGGTTGTAAAGAAGATGGTGGACATGTACTATAAAATACCAATGACAGAGATTTGGAATATCGAAAGTATAGAAAGTACATTAAGGCAAATAGCTTTTTACAGGGATGCAGGCTCATTTAAAAATCCTTCGGATGCAAAGTTTATGTATTCAAAAGTTGAAGAATTAATTAACCACCTGGAAAAACAGGCTGAATTTGGGCTGAAATTTAATATTGGTAAAGAGCCCACAGCCGCATCAACCGAATACAGGATGTATATAAATGAACTGATACTGGGCGACAATACTATACTGGCCGAACTCGATGACATCAAATTAACATTTCTTAATTACGGGGTAATGTTTGTGGTACACACCAGGGATGAACGCTTTAACAATGCCATGAGCGACAACCTGGAAAACCTGATAAAAAAATCCATGATGATCAGTAAGAGTGGCGAAAAGGAAAGGGTTCGGTTCTTCAACCAGCTTCGTGAAAAAATTTACCAATACAGGGATGCAAAATAATTGTAATTACAAAAATTTAATAGCATGTTTTTCTGCCCAGTGGTATAGAAAAGGTAAGGCTCGTAACTCCTTTACAAGCCTTGTTGGAGGTGCCAAAATTATTTTTTTGACTTGTTAGTTTAAGGCCTGCCTTATTTTTATTTTTCAATGCACTTATAAAATAGGGAATGCTTCCTGCCATCATAACCAGGCCGGTAAGTGCAAGCCTGTTTGCGGAAATTCTTTCATAATTATTTTGCCCTTTACCAGGCTCCGGCCTTTCCATTGTATTATACGCACCCATCATCCCATTTCTAATGCCCACTGCACTCATCATAGACCCACCCGCCATTAACACAAACGCATTGATATTATGCGCCCTGCTTTTTTGAAGGTAATAAGCATTTAAATTAAATGAAGTTTGTAAACTATCATAATCAATTTTTTGAGAAGATAACCTGCTGTGTAAAGGAATATTGCTGTAATTATTAATGGCTGCCGGTAAAGCCGAAGAGTCCGTAACAGCCGCAGGCTTTTTAAAGTCCTGCCCCTTACTGCCAAAGCATATTCCACAAATCCAGCAAAGGAAAAGGATACGGATTTTCATAGTTTAGTTTACAAATTAAACCCATTTGCTTGTGGCAAACCGGGGCGGATATACCAACTAAACGCTGTAAAGCCTTTCATATTTTATCATGAAGCGCTTTTTTATCCCCGAAAAACTACCCATGGTGGGTAAAAAATCTTCTACAAACAAATCTTTTTCTTTTTGTGCCATGCAATTATCTTGCAGTATGGTTCATCAAAAAAGTATTAAGCTGGTTGAGTGCCCACGTGATGCCATGCAGGGCTGGCGCCATTTTATACCCACTCAAAAAAAGATTGAATATATCAACGCCTTGTTGCAATGCGGATTTGATACCATCGATTTTGGCAGTTTTGTTTCTCCAAAAGCCATTCCCCAATTGGCCGATACAAAGGATGTAATAAAAGGCCTGGCAATGCAAAATACCAACACCCGATTATTGGCCATTGTTGCCAATATGCGTGGTGCAGAAGATGCAGTCATGTTCAATGAAATCAGTTATCTCGGCTTCCCATTTTCCATTTCTCCTACATTTCAAATGCGCAATACCAACAGTACCATGCAGCAGTCATTAAATACGGTACAAGAAATTCAAAACCTCTGTATAAAAAATCAAAGGAAACTGGTGATTTATATTTCTATGGGCTTTGGTAATCCTTATGGTGATGCATACAATGAAGCAATCATGCTGGAGTGGGTAGCTAAAATCGTAAAAATAGAAGTGGAAATAATATCCATGGCCGATACCGTAGGTCTGGCCACACCCGAACAGGTAAGTGATACCATGAAAACTTTAATTCCTGCTTACCCTGGTACTCAATTGGGCGTTCATTTGCATTCCTCACCTTTCAACTGGCAGGCAAAAGTTGATGCCGCACTCAATGCAGGCTGTACAAGGTTTGATGGTGCCCTCGGCGGAATTGGCGGGTGCCCCATGGCGGGAGATGGCCTGGTAGGGAACATGGATACGCAATTGATGATACCTTATTTTCAACAGCAGCATTTACTCCCTGGTATAAATGCTGATGCACTTTTTAAAGCCAGTGAAATGGCTAAAGAAATTTTCAGTGTTGGCTAATATCAGCAGTTTAACAGAATAACGTTTTGCGTATTTTTTAAGAACATTTGTCCGGGCTAAGAAGCAATGTGTTACATCGTTGCATCGCCCTCTTGTACCAGATACCTATGGGCAGCTTTACCTGCATTATATAAAATTCGGCCCATCATAAAAAAGACGCAATGCATTGCGTCTCTACGCCACAATACCCATATTAAAACATTCCTGTAAATTCGTGCCTTACCATTTTACCATGAACTTCCATTTAGAATTTACACCAAAACCATTTTCAACTTTAATTAGCCATCATCAAAAAATAATGTTGATTGGTAGTTGCTTTACAGAAAATATAGGCACAAAATTAAAGCAGCATAAATTTTCAGTGCTCGAAAATCCACACGGAATTCTTTTTAATCCAATCAGTATTGCCGGCTCAATCAATTCGTATATCACCAACAAAATTTACACAGCCGGTGAACTTTTTTATCAAAATGAAAGCTGGAACAGTTGGCAACACCACAGCCGTTTTTCACACCCGGATCAATCCATCTGTTTGGAAGTAATCAACCAATCGCAACAGCAGGCACACAGCTTTATTAAAACAACAGATTGGTTGATGATAACCCTGGGTTCGGCATTTGTGTATGCGTTGCAAAATAACGAGGTGGTTGCAAATTGCCATAAAGTGCCTACCGATAAATTCAATAAAAAATTACTTACAACCGAAGAGGTAATAAATTCATTGCAAAAAATGCTGGATGATTTGAATGCATTTAATCCCGGTATCCAGGTAATTTTTACCATCAGCCCCGTGCGTCATTTAAGGGATGGTTTTGTAGAAAATAATCGCAGCAAAAGTGTGCTGGTACAGGCAGTTCACCAGCTTATTGAAAATAATAATCTTACATATTACTTTCCTGCCTACGAATTGGTGATAGATGATTTAAGGGATTATCGTTTTTACGCAGAAGACATGGTACACCCTAATTATGCAGCCACCAATTATGTGTGGGAAAAATTTATAAGTACCTGCATTGATGAGCCCTCTCAAAGACTGATGAAAGAAATTAATACGGTGAATGCTGCAAAAAGTCATAAGCCTTTTAATCCCACATCTCAATTGCATAAAAAGTTTTTGCAAACCAATTTTGAAAAAATTCAATTGTTGAGCGAACAATATCCTTATATAAATTTTGAGGAGGAAAAGATTTATTTTCAGTGTTGAAAGATAAGTGGTGGTTGAGGATACCGGCCACGGTGGAAACTGGCGTTTTTTTTAATAACGTAAGTAAAGATCCACATAAGTATACGGTACAAGTGGCAACCCCGGTACAAATTTTACACCTTTTTAAAAGGGTGTAAAATTTAATAAAATAACGTGAGTAAAGCTCCTCATAGGTATGCGGTGCAAGTGAGTGACACAACGATGACGCCATAAAAAACAAATGTTCGCAACACAAATTTTATAAAATGTTTTCCTGCCTTGATGCTGTGCCAGTCAACCGCGAAATTTATAAATGAATAAGAAAAATTTACACCTTGCTTATGACTAATAATTTTTTAACCCGAACAATTAAAGCTGCCTTATTAGTTGGTACGCTCGATATCTTAGCTGCATTCATTCAGTTTTACTTAAAAACCGGTAAGGGTCCGGCGCCTGTCCTGAAATTTATAGCAAGTGGTATTTTTGGTAAAGCGGCTTTTACCGGCGGTGATATAATGATTATGTACGGGCTGCTGTTACATTTTTTAATTGCATTTATTTTTACGCTTTTATTCTTTTTTGTTTGCGCTAAATTTCCTGCAATCTTACAAATGAAATTTCTAACAGGTATTATTTATGGAGCTTTTGTTTGGGCGGCCATGAATTTTATTGTACTGCCTCTTTCCCAGGTACCTGCTGCTCCTTTCAATTTAACCAATGCCATTATTGCAATGTCAATTTTAATAATTTGTATTGGGTTACCACTTGCTTTCATAGCAAATAATCATACTACACAAGGCAAAAAATCAGCGTAGCATTTAATGTATCCGGTCCCCACGTACTTCAATTTCATCCATTACGCCTTTTTCATAAACCAGCCACTGCTGCCAGCGTTTTCTTACTTTTTCTTTTGGCAGATAAGTTTCTGCAAGCTCAATAAAAAGGGTGTAATGCCCTGCTTCGCTTTCCATAAAGCGGCGGTAAAAATTACGCATATATTCGTCATTCAATCCCTCACTCAATCTTTTAAAACGTTCGCAACTGCGGGCTTCAATCAAAGCCATCGTTAATAAATGATCCAATAAACGGTCATCGGGACTTCCGCCTTTTTGCTGAAATTCAATCAGCTTATTTACATAAATATCCTTGCGCTGTTTACCCAATGATAATTTCCGCTTATGTAATTCTGCAAGTACCTGCCTGAAATGCCCCCATTCTTCTGTAACAATAGGGCTAAGTTCCGATACAAGTTTTTCTTTATCCGAATACTTTTGAATTAGTGAAATACAGGTGGTTGCGGCCTTCTGCTCGCAGTATGCATGATCGGTTAATATTTCTTCCAGTTGCATTTCGGCAAGGTCAACCCAGCGTGGGTCAGAGGGTAACTTTAGGCCAAGTATATTTTTTACATCAGCATTGTCCGTTGTCATTCTGTAAAACTAAATAATCTAATTTGTTTGGTAATGCAGGTTTTCATTAATTTGGGCGATAATATATTTTTATGCGTATTGTACCTTTTATAATTTCTTCGCTTGTTACCATCATATTGATAGTTGTATTTAATACAAAATTGGCTTTGCAGGCGCCGTTGGGAAAATTACTAAGTCCCCAGCATGGTGTGTGGCAAAATGCTGAAAATGTACATACAGATTTTAATGCTGATTTAAAATTTCCGCATTTGGCGGGTAAAGTAACAGTGTATCTTGATGAGCGCCTTGTGCCGCATGTATTTGCCGAAGATGAAGGCGACCTGTATTTTGTGCAGGGTTATTTACATGCAAAATTTCGCTTGTGGCAAATGGAATTGCAAACACATGCAGCCGCAGGCAGGGCCAGCGAAATTGTGGGTAATGTAGCGCTTAACCACGACCGGGAGTTTAGAAGGTTGGGAATGGTATATGCCGCTGAGGCTTCATTAAAAGAAATGGAAAAAGACCCACTTACCAAAATAAGCAGTGATAATTATACTGACGGAGTAAATGCTTTTATTGAAACACTTACAGAAAGCAACCTGCCACTCGAGTACAAATTGCTTGGTTATAAACCGGAGAAATGGAATAATTTAAAAACAGCCTTATTCTTAAAAAACATGTCGGAAAACCTGGCAGCCGGAGAAGATGATTTTGAATTGACCAATGCAAAGGGCTTTTTTAGCGAAGCAGATTTTGCAAAACTGTTTCCGGCCCAGCAGGATTCGCTTGACCCAATTATACCAAAGGGAACAATTTACATTACACCAAAAATTTTATTGCAAAAACCGGCTGATGCTGACTCAGCATATCTAAATACTAAAAACCTGGTGGTAACAAAAGAGCAAAAGCCCGACAGGGATAATGGCAGTAATAACTGGGCAGTGGCAGGTAGCCGTACAAAAAGTGGCGCCCCCATATTATGCAACGATCCGCACCTGGGTTTAAACCTTCCTTCACTTTGGTTTGAGATGCAATTGAGTACGCCTTCTTATAATGCTTATGGTGCTACCTTTCCCGGTGCGCCTGGGGTAATTATTGGTTATAATGATAGCTGTGCCTGGGGTGTTACCAATGGCGGACGGGACGTAAGGGATTATTACGAAATTAAATTTAAAGACGAAACCCGGCAGGAATACTGGTATGACAGCGCCTGGAAAAAAACGGAGTTTCGTTATGAGAAGTTTTTGGTAAAGGATAGCCTTATGTATATTGATACGGTTGCCTATACAGTTTTTGGCCCGGTGATGTACGATAAAAACTTCAGCGGGAGCCGGGTAAAAAATGATAAAAATTATTCCGTTCGCTGGAAGGCACATGACCCAAGTAATGAACTTAAGGCATTTATACTGTTGAATAAATCAAAAAATTATGCTGATTATGTAAAGGCAATAGCAGACATGAAATGCCCTGGTCAAAACTTTGCATTTGCATCTAAAAATGGTGACATTGCCATGCGTACACAAGGGGAGTGGCCCGCCAAATGGAAAGGCCAGGGAGATTTTATAATGCCGGGTACGGATAGCCGCTATAGCTGGCAAGGAATGATACCCAATGATGAAACACCTTTTCAATATAATCCTGAGCGGGCTTTTGTAAGTAGTGCAAATCAATATCCGGCAGATTCAACTTACCCATATTATTTAGGTCGTGGCTACTCACTTTACCGTGGTATTATTATCAATAGAAAATTATCGGGCATGACAAATATTTCGCCGGATGATATGATGGCACTGCAAACAAATACCTACAATGTATTTGGTGAAATGGCCATGCCTTTGTTTTTAAAAAATGTAAAGGTGGGGTCACTGAATGAAGAAGAGTTGAAATACTTTAACTTATTAAAATCATGGGATTTTAATAATGACTACAAATCTGAAGGGGCACTGGTTTTTGCCATTTGTTGGAAAAATTTTGAGAAGATTGTTTTTGATGATGAATATGCCAATGCACCACAGGTAATTCAACACCCGTATGAAAGTAGTTTGCTCGAAGGTGTTTTAAAAGATTCAGCTTATAAATTTTTGGATAATATACAAACCCCCACCCTTGAAACTTTACCTGACGACCTTACGGCTGCTATAAAAAATTCTGTAGAAGAATTAAATAAAATAGGCAAAGCTGGCAAACCTGAATGGGGAAAATATAAAGGCACCAGTGTATATCATATAACAAAATTAGCAGCATTTAGCCGCAGAAATTTGCCCATTGGCGGGGGTACACATTGTATAAATGCTGCCAAGCCTGTAAATGGGCCAAGCTGGCGCATGATTGTAAGCCTTACTGCCCAAACCGAGGCTTATGGTGTGTATCCCGGTGGCCAAAGCGGAAACCCCGGCAGCAGGTTTTACGATAATTTTATTGACAAGTGGGCCGCCGGTAAATACTATTCTCTCTGGATGATGACACAGGCAGAAGAAAAAGATGAACGGGTGAAATGGAGGATGAGTTTTAGTAATTAGCAAATGTGCAAATATGCAAATATGAAAATATGCAAATTTGCAAATGTGAGAATGTGCGAATGCGCTAATGTGCTAATGTATTTTTTTTAACCAGTAAAGTTTACTCAATAAATAAATTATGAAATTTTTTATCTCTATAATCCTGATCTCATTATTAAGTGTAGCTGTATGTCTATACCTGCCGTGGTGGTCTATTGCCATTATAGCTTTTATAGTGGCGGCTTTAATTCCTCAACGGCCTTTTAAATCTTTTTTAACTGGCTTTATTGCTTTGTTTTTATTGTGGGCCGGGTTGTCATATTATTTAAGTGCAGCCAACGATCATATTCTTGCACATAAAATTTCAATTGTAATTCTTAAAACTAACAGCCCGCTTAAACTAATACTGGTAACCGCATTAATAGGTGCATTGGTAGCAGGATTTGCAGCATTGGCAGGTAGCTTTATCCGTAATAGAAAAGTGCAGGTAACTAGTGCTGATGGTACACGTGAATAGTGGCTAAAATTTTTTTAAATTAAAATCTTACTGATAACCTTTTTCACATCAAGTTAATAAAAGCTCCACACGGATACAATGTACAAGAGTGCGACGCCACCGCAGCTTAATTGAAAACATTCAGCCCGGCCAATAAAAAAAATAACAAAGTGAAGAGCTGGTAGTAGAGAATTAACCACCTGCATTTGTTTTATATTTCCATAAACAAAATCCCCCTTAATTTCGTTGCTGCTTAAAACAATTTATGCGACTGTATTTATTCTTTCTTCTTATTGTGTTGTCAGTTCATTCATCTGCACAAAAAATTTATGGAACTATTTATAATGATAAAGGCGAGTTGCTGCCTTATTCTTCGGTAACGGTTAAGGGTACAACCATTGGTGCCAGTGCTAATAACAGGGCAAGGTTTTCCATTAGTACCGGGCCGGGAAAATACGTATTGGTATGTCAGCATATCGGTTATGCAACTAAGGAAAAAGAAGTGGCAGTTACTGATGTAGATGTAGAACTTTCTTTTGTTTTATCGGAGCAAAAACTGGTGATGAAGGAAGTGGTAATAAAAAGCAATGGTGAAGATCCTGCTTATGCAATCATCAGGGAGGCCATAAAGAAAAGGGAAATTTACCGCAAAGAAATCAGCGCTTTTACCTGCGACCTATACACAAAAGACATGATGAAATTGCGTCGCCTGCCGAAGAAAATATTAGGCCGTAAAGTACCTGAAGAAGACAGGCAGGAAATGGGCTTAGATACTTCAGGCCAGGGCATAATTTATTTATCAGAATCTATTTCTACCATTGCTACACAGTTGCCGGATAAATTTAAAATGGAAGTAAAAAGCAGCAGGGTAAGTGGCAGTGGAGGTTTTGGGATTACCTTTCCCACGTTCATTTCATTTTATCAAAACAATGTAACCGTTTTTACTGAAAGGCTTAATCCACGTGGGTTTGTGTCGCCCATTGCAGACGGTGCCATAGGCTTTTACCGCTTTAAATTTTTAGGAAGTTTTTGGGAAAATGGCAAAGAAGTAAACACCATCAGGGTAACCCCACGTAGAAATTATGAACCATTGTTTTCAGGTATTATCAACATCACCGAAGGCGACTGGCGCATACATAGTACCGATTTATTGTTAACGAAAAAATCGCAACTCGAAATAATTGACACATTGCTGATCACCCAGTTTCATGTGCCAGTTACTAAGGATGCCTGGAGGATAAAAAACCAATTGCTGCATTTTAATTTTAACCAGTTTGGGATAGACGCTGTAGCCAATTTTGTAAACGTTTATTCTAATTATAATATCGAACCCGTATTTGCAAAATCATATTTCAACAACGTAATTATTAAATACGATACAGGTGTAAATAAAAAATCCAAAGCTTATTGGGATACCATCCGTCCGATGCCGCTCGAAAAGGAAGAGGTGAAAGATTACCAGGTGAAGGACAGCCTTTATGAAATTCAAAAAGACTCGGTGCTAAGCCGGCAATCTATTGATTCGCTCAGGAAAAACCAGGGAGGTTTAAAGCTGTACAATGTATTTTGGAGCGGCATCAACCGCACACATTACAGCAGCACCAATCAATATCGCTGGGGCATTGAATCGCTGATACAAAACCTGGAGTATAACACAGTAGAAGGCTTGGTGGTGAATGGCGGGGGGTATTTTAATAAATACCTTAAACGCTCAAAAAATGATTTGTCAATCAGGCCGCATCTGCGCTATGGATTTAATAATAAACATTTAAACGGTTGGATAGACATTGGCCTGCGTACCCGTGACCGTGATAGCGACGACAGGCTGCGGCGGCATGCATGGCTGCTTTCAGCCGGCTCCCGGGTAAGCCAGTTTAATAAAGAGAGCCCCATCACGCCGTTGATCAACAGCATCAATACACTTTTGTATGGCGACAATTTTATGAAAATATATGAAAATGTATTTGGCAGCCTGGGCTACAGCAAGCGTTTTGAAAGTGGCTTACGGGTAAGCATACATGCTTTGTACGAGGATAGAAAACCGTTGAGCAATACTACTAAATTTACTTTCTTTAAAAGGGATAGTGTAAATATCAGGCCCAATTATCCATTTGAAAATATAAGGCCGGCAGCTTTTGCAAGGCACCAGGCAGTTTTGCTCAGCATTGACCTTAGCATTAAACCAGGCCAGAAATTTATACAGTTCCCCAACAGGAAAATGTCAATCGGTTCAAAAATTCCCAACTTTGCTTTCAATTATACCCGTGGCTTTAAAGGCATTTTTGGCAGTGATGTAAACTTTGATAAATGGCGTTTTACTATTTTTGATGACAAGAACTTTAAGCTTGCCGGCACTTTAAAATACAAGGTAGGTGTTGGAGGATTTCTCAACCGTAAATCAGTATTTATACAGGATTTTCAGCACTTTAATGGCAACCGCTCCCTCGCAGCAAGTGAGTACCTGAATAGTTTTCAACTGGCATCTTATTATGGAAAAAGCACCACCGCTACTTTTTACAGCATCGTACATTTAGAGCATCATTTCAATGGATTGCTTACCAATAAAATTCCACTCTTTAACCGGCTCAACTGGAATTTGGTGGGTGGCGGAAATGCATTTTTCATCAACCAGGATAATCATTACACAGAAATATTTATAGGCCTCGAAAACATACTGAAAATTTTTCGGGTAGATTTTGTAGCAGCCTATCAAAATGGTACCAGGGGCATCACCGGCATCAGGATTGGTACCGGTGGCCTGATTGGCGCCAGTATAAAAAGCAGCTCCACAACCGGCGGTACCGGAGGGTCAAATGCGATGGCATTTTAGGCTGAATTTTTTGTAGGGATTGGCTATTTGAATGCTAATAAAATTTTGTTAACCAGCAGAAAAGCAATGGGCAACATCGTTGTGTCACTCTCTTGTACCGCATACCTTTGTGGAGCTTTACCTGCCAAGTATTTTCCACCCTTTTTTCTTTTTAGCCGGTGGCTTATCTTTGCATACAATTTGGTTTGCCCTGCAAGCATCCAATTTTTTTATTACATCACTTAACCAGGTGCAGTAAATAAAATTTCCCGGCAACGGGATCAAATAATCAACTATGGCTTTACTACATAACCGGGTTTCACAGGCGGAGCTAAAAAAATTACTGTACCAGGAAACTGAACACCGCACCACCATTTCTTTTTACAAATATTTTCCCATTCCAGATCCAAAACAATTCAGAGATGAATTATATGCCGGCTTGAATGCACTAAAAGTATTTGGCAGAATTTATATTGCCCACGAAGGCATCAATGCACAAATAAGTGTGCCCGACAATAATGCCGATGCGCTTAAAAATTATTTGTATGATATTGAACCTTTCAATGGTATCCGACTAAATATAGCCGTGGAAGCAACTGACAGCCTAAATGATAAATTATCGCAGGGCAAATCTTTTTGGGTACTAAAAATTAAAGTGAGGGAAAAGATTGTTGCCGATGGAATTACTGATCCACAATTCAGCATGGAAAAAAAAGGGAACTATGTGGATGCCCTGCAGATGAATGAACTTTTGCAGGATGATAATACCATCGTCATCGACATGCGCAATCACTACGAATATGAAGTGGGGCATTTTGAAAAAGCCATAGAAATACCCAGTGATACATTCAGGGAACAGTTACCCATGGCAGTAGAAATGATGCAGGATAAAAAGGATAAAAACATTATCATGTATTGCACCGGTGGCATACGCTGCGAAAAGGCCAGCGCTTTTATGTTGCACAATGGTTTCAACAATGTATTTCACCTGCAGGGTGGTATTATCAATTATGCAAAAGAAGCAAAAGAGAAAGGGATAGCCAGCAGGTTCATTGGTAAAAATTTTGTATTTGACGACAGGCTGGGGGAGCGGATAACTCCCGATATAATTGCAAAATGCCATCAATGCGGCAAGCCTGCAGATACACATACCAACTGTAAAAATGATGGCTGCCATTTGTTATTTATACAATGTGCAGATTGTGCTGCAAAGTATGATGGCTGTTGCTCCGCAACCTGCCAAACAACATTTAATCTTCCGTTGGAAGCACAAAAGGAATTAAGAAAAGGGATTGAAAAAGGGCGTATGGTTTTTAATAAAAGTAAGCAAAGATTAAGGCCGAGATTGGATGAGATAAATGGTAAGGAAGAGCGTTAAAATTTTGATTGTATATGCTATGTCAATCCTGTAATATATAATACGAAAACTCACTACAGTTTTGTATTGTTACAGTCAGGTTTTAATTTTCGCTATTATTATGTAAATTTGAAAATATGAAATCAACAGAAATTAACTCCACAATAGTTGACGGTAATATTGGACTTTTAGAAAATCTAAGCCCGGGTAATAAACTTGACCTTATATCAAAATTGACTGCATCAGTTAAAACCGATTTGACGAATAAAAAATCCTCATTCAAAAAAGCTTTTGGTGCCTTCGATTCAAAAAAAACAGCCGAGGAAATTATTGAAGAAATTCTTAGTAGCAGAGTGTTTAACAGGCAAATTGAATCGTTTTGAAAAAGTAAAATGATTTGCAACTATTCACTTAATTGTTGTTCAACTTCTATTTTCAAAATGGGAAGATGAGTAATGATTATGCTCCAGATTAAATGATCCGAGACTGTATCATATCCATGAACAATTCTGTTTCTTGTATCAACTATTTTTCTTGAATTTGAAAGTTGAACCGCTTCATTTTTGTGCAAAACCCGGTTCAATGCTTCACCGATAATTTCTATATTTCTTTCTACAGCACGTTTTGTACGAATGTCATTTTGATAAATTTCAAAACTTTTTGGTGCATCGCTAAAAAAACTTTCTATTTCGTTGATGGCATTCAATATATCGTA
>JANMVB010000253.1:0-1524 GCA_031392305.1 Ferruginibacter sp. | reverse complement strand
CTCTGTTACATGATAGAAGGCAAGGGCAGCAAAACATGGGAAAAAGCAAAACAGTTTGCCTATACGCAACCCCTTGCTGGCACACCAGTTGCTGCAAAAGATTACCACCATCACCATCAGTTATTTAAAGTTGCAAGCCAAAGCCGGTGCCGATACTGTACAGGTTTTTGATAGCTGGGCAGGCGCATTAAGTCCGGCAGATTTCAAAACGTTTGCGCAACCCTATTTAATACAAATTGCAGATGCGCTGAAAGATGATGTACCAGTAATTTTGTTCCCAAAAGGAAGCTGGTATGCATTAAAAGACCTGAGCGAAAGTAGTGCAAGCGGCATTGGAATAGACTGGTGCATTGCCCCGGAATTTGCCCGGCAGTTAACCAACAATAAAATAGTCTTGCAAGGCAATTTTGACCCTGCGAAACTGCTGGCACCCATCCCCGAAATTAAAAAAGCAGTAAAAGAAATGATTGATGCCTTTGGCCCGCAATTGTACATAGCCAACCTGGGCCATGGCATTACACCCAATATTCCGGTTGACCATGCAAGGGCGTTTGTAGATGCCGTAAAGGAGTATGAACCAAACGTTGAAAAGATGCATGATAAAACTTAATTAATAGCTATGCAATTAATAATACAATAAAGCCCTGAAAGGGCGAAATACAATAGCATAGGACAACGCCCTATGTTAGAAAATAAACGCAGATCAAGCCCTGAAAGGGCGCAACAAAATATTTGTACCGGAATAATAAAATGTATGTTTATCTGAATGATTGCTGTCAACACAAAAACGCAATTAAAGATACCCAATGATACGCAGTACAAGAGTGCGACGCCAATGAAGTTGCACATAGCTTCTTAGCCCGGACAATAATTTTTAACTGCTAAACCTGGCTTTAAAAAATGGATATAAAAAACGATTGGATAAAATTTATAAATCAACTGCAAAATGATATTTGCACTGCATTGGAAGCGGCTGACGGCAGCGCAAAATTTATAGAAAATGCCTGGGAACGGCCCGAAGGCGGCGGCGGAAAAACACGGGTAATCAGCAATGGAAATGTGATTGAGAAAGGTGGCGTAAACACATCGGTGGTTTTTGGGCCGGTTACTGATTTGATGCGGACCCAATTAAAAATTGATGGCGATAGCTGGTTTGCCTGCGGCCTTAGTTTGGTGATACATCCTCTGAACCCCTTTGTGCCAACGGTGCATTGCAATTACCGCATGTTTGAATTATACAATGCCACTAATGAAGTGATAGACAGATGGTTTGGCGGCGGTACCGATCTTACACCTTATTATTTATTTGATTTTGATGCCAGGCATTTTCACCAAACGTATAAAAATGTGTGCGATAAGTTTGATGTTAATTTTTATCCCGATTTTAAAAAGACCTGCGATGATTATTTTGTAAACACCCATCGCAACAATGAACGCCGTGGTATCGGCGGTATTTTTTATGATTACAAACGGCCAACGGAAGACAAGGATATTAATTTTTGGTTTGCCTTTGCAAAAGCCTGC
>JANMVB010000200.1:0-6174 GCA_031392305.1 Ferruginibacter sp. | reverse complement strand
ATTTGGAAAAGTAGTAGGAAAAGAAGAGGAAGCAAACTTTTGTCCTACGGTATTATAACTTACTATACCAGCAGCACTTGCAGCAGGTAAAGAACCTGAAATAAAGCCCAGGAAAACAGCATCGGGGGAGCCGGGTCCAACTACCCCCCCGGAAGCGGCTGTTACAAAAAGTTTCATTCCTGCATTATCCGGGGCAAATAAAGTAAAACTTTTGGTAAGGTCATTTAAAGTGGCTGTTAAACCAGCCCTTGTAATTAATGCGCTGTAAAAACTGTAATTAGGGTTTGCGGCAAGCGTAGCAGCAATTCCATTACCCGTAGGATATGCCGGCCTGGCAATTGGAGGAAGTTGTTCTAACTCTTTATTGCAGGATGTAAGCAGGAAAAAACCACAGAAAAAGATGATGCTGCAAGCCTTTAGTGTATCGTTTATTTTTATCATTATAGTAAGTTTTATTTTTAAAATTTGGGGTACCCTTTTAATCTTAATAAACATTGTATCCAAAACTGATGTAGTACAAACCACCAATTTGTGAGTTGCCAATAGCATTGTAATAATATTGGTTCAATAAATTATTTGCACCAAATTTTAAGATTGATTTTGTTTTAGGCAGCTTGTAGCTCACCTGTGCGTCAAGCGTATGTACATCAGGTAAGTTTCCGTTTGCAAAATCTCCCTGGTAGTAAAATCCATCCTGCCACCTGTAGGCAACACTTGCTCCCAAACGCTTTTGAGGGCCAAAACCCAGGTTACCAAAATTGAGATTGGTTTTATATTTTGGTGCATTAAAAGCAGCAACAAAATCTACAGGTATATTATTTAAAACATCCGATGCCACATTACCACCAATTGTAAAATTTAATGGCAACCTGTAATCAATACTTAGCCCAAAACCATGGGTTTTCACCTTGTCTGTAGTATTTAAAGGAACAGAAATATTTCTTCTTTTGGCAGGATTTGAGATATCTGCTGCTACACCTGTAGTAGTTTGTATTGTATTTATCCGCCCAATAAAATCACGGTATTGTCCATAGTATCCGTACACATCTAACAATAACCTTCCTTGCATCCACAAACCTTTAAAGCCACCTTCAAAAGAACTAACAGATTCAGGCTTTGCAGGCGTGGGAATAAATATCTGGGGACTGCCCGTTCCAGACAATACACTGGTAGCAGTATATAAAGGGTTACCGGCATAATTTAAATACTTTGCAAAAGAAGGGTTACTGCCCACTAAACGTGTACTGCCTACCTGCAGATTAATCCACTGTGATTGATTACTTGGAAAACGGTAAGCAGTTTGATATGATAAACGGACATTATTATTTTCAGCCAATTTAATCAACGCCGTAAAGCGTGGAGTAAACCTTCCCTTAAAGTTTTGGTTTTTATCGTACCTGCCCGAAGCAGTTAATTTAATATTGCTAATAATCTGTTTGGTAATCTGAATGTAACCTCCATATTCATAAGTACTGATTGTGCCAGTTGAATCTGCAAACAAAGTGCCTTCTGAATTCAACACATATTTTTTATAATTTCCCCCTACCAATATATCAGCAAATTCTTTAGTGAGATGGCTAAAATTGTAATTTCCTTCATAGCTATATAAATCAGACCTGTCTAAAAGCAATCCGCCATTTTTAGAAATGGGTGTTTTGCGGATAGCATCATAAGAATTTTTTAATACAGTACTATTTGCGGCAGGCCTTCCCACATCTGCAAAGGCCCTTGCAGCCTGGTGTGCATCATAATTTGTCATACCGTTCATTCTGTTACTTAAATACTGGAAAGCATACTGTTGATACCAAACAGTAGATGCTTTCCATGTTTCGTTAAACAACCGGGTGGTAGCCGTAGTATTATATGATTCACCTGCATTTTCCTGAGTTGTATATGCTCTTAACGACCAGTTTTTATTATTTAGCTCAATCTTATACTGTCCCATTTTAAAATCCTTTAAAGAATACCTGTCACTACCAGTATATATAGTATTACCAGTACCCCAATATCCCGCTATCACTGCTTCGGTATTTACTGATAATTTATAATGAAGTGAACCGGCGAGTTTAAAGTTAATGGTATTAGGATTGATCAATTCCTTTTCAGTATAACCTGTACGGGAAACATTCATAGGGGTAGTAAGTAAATTATTAGCTGTAAGGAAATTTGCAGCACCCGGCAAATTTGCAGCTATACTGGGAAATACCAATTTACTTATGTCAGCTGTAGTTTCATCACCATATACATTTATACCATCATAATTTGGATCTGTTTTTCTATCACCGGGAATAACGCTTCCTGTTGTACCGGTTCTGCCATAATTTCTCTCATCAGTACCCAGCCAGTCTTTTGCCTGTATCAATTCGGCATTAATTTTAAAAGCAAATTTTTCAGAAAGCTTTTTTGCCCACCGCATGTTCCAGTTATAATAAGGAGATGCACCTCTTTGCTTTTTATCAGTATGCATAATACCCTGCTTAATTAAAAACGAAAACCCCTGGTATTTGAAAGGATTTTTACTTGTCATAAGTAAAGTTCCGTTCATACCACCCGGGCCATACAATGCAGATGATGCACCCGATAATAATTCTATATTATCTACATCCAGTTCACTCAGGCCAATTATGGCACCTACAGAAAAATTCAGGCCCGGTGCCTGGTTATCCATTCCATCAACCAGTTGATTAAACCTGGTGTTACCACTACTGTTAAAACCACGGGTGGTGGGAGTTTTAAATGTTAATGAAGAGGTGGTAACATCCACACCTTTCAAACCAAGTACCACATCGTAGAAATTGGCAGCAGGTGCGTTTCGGATATTTGAAGCACTTATCCTTTCAATTGAAACCGGTGACTCCATAATGTTTTGTGGCACTCTTGATGCTGAAACAACTACCTCCTGCCCCAGCGAATTACTGGGCACAAGTTGAATATCAATTGCCTGCGAAGTGTTGGTTACAACTACTTCCTGGAAAGCATATCCAACTGATGATATCAATAAAGTGACGGGAAGTTTTTGATCGGTAACAATTTTAAAATTTCCTTTGTCATCCGTAAAGGTACCGGTAGATGAACCTTTTATGGTTACCGAAACCGCAGCAGCGCTTTCTTTACTTAGTTTGTTTTGAATGGTACCATTGATGGTAGTGCTTTGTGCAAAGGCCCCGTAAGCTAAGAGGTTTGCAAATAACAAGCACATCATATAGCTAGCAATTTTTCTCATGTTTGGTTATTTAGGGTTTAAATATAGAGCAAAATAAGCATTGTTATTTTTTTGTAAAAGAATTATTTATAAACCTGTTGTTGAAATCTTATACAATTGTAATTGGGTAAATAAATACTATGCCTGTAATTTAGCATCATGGCAAATTTGGAGTTCCCCGGGCAAACAAATTTTTATAGTGGAAAGGTAAGGGATGTATATACCATTTCTGATAAATGGCTGGTGATGATAGCAAGCAATCGTATTTCCGCATTTGATGTTATTTTACCAAAAACAATTCCTTACAAAGGACAGGTTTTAAACCAAATAGCTGCTTTTATGCTTGCGGCTACAAAAGATATTTGCCCTAACTGGTTATTAAATACACCTACTGCAAACAGTGCCATCGGATTATTATGCAACCCCTTTAAAGTAGAAATGGTTATCAGGGGCAACCTAACCGGCCATGCCTGGAGAACCTATCAGCAGGGCATGCGTACGTTGTGTGGTGTACCATTACCAGAAGGTTTAAAAGAGAACGATTTTTTTCCATCACCAATCATTACACCTTCTACCAAAGCAGCATTTGGCCACGATGAAGATATAAGCCGCAACGACATCATTGCAAAAGAAATTGTAAGTGAGTCAGATTATTCAATCATCGAAAACTATACCTATTCTCTTTTTAAAAGAGGCAAAGCTTTAGCAGCAAACCAAGGTTTGATATTGGTTGATACAAAATATGAATTCGGAAAAATTGGTGATACCATTTATTTGATGGATGAAATTCATACACCCGACAGCTCCCGCTATTTTTATGCGGATGGATATGAAGAAAGGCAGGCAGGTGGCGAAAAACAAAAACAGTTGAGTAAAGAATTTGTAAGGGAGTGGCTCATAGAAAATAATTTTATGGGTAAAGAAGGACAAACCGTTCCTGCAATGAGTGATGAATGGATCAACACCATCAGCAACCGCTATATTGAATTGTATGAGAAAGTAATTGGAGAAAAATTTATACCCGAAAATTTAAATGACGAGCAAACTTTTGCCAGTATTAGTATTGCGCTGAAGTATGCTACAGGTAAAAATTAGAAATATTTACAACCTTAATTACAAATAAAGTATCCCTTCTATACAAGCATTTTTTTTATTGCACGAGCAATGGAGCATTGGTCATCATCGTTGTGTCACTCTCTTGTACCGCATACCAATGTGGAACTTTTCCCACGTGATATGTTAGCATAAAAAAATTTCAACAATTCCCAATGTTGATATTATCGTACTTTCAGTAAAATTTTAATTCAACCATTATGCCAGCCAAATTATTTTTATTATTCCTCTTTGCTTTTAATGCAGCCTTTTCACAAACAAAAAATTACCTGTTAGTCGGCACCTATACTTCCGGTAAAAGTGAAGGTATTTATGTATATAATTTTGATACCGGTACCGGAGATAATAATCTTGTAAGTACAGCAAAGGCATCCAATCCATCCTACCTCGCTGTATCATCCAATCAGCAGGTGGTTTATGCAGTTACTGAAAATGCTGACTCCACCAAATTTGGAACAGGCGGTGGTGTAATAGCATTTTCATTTAATAAAGAAACTGGTACACTCACTGAACTAAACCAACAATTTTCAGGTGGTAAGCATCCCTGTTATGTAGCTGTTGATAAAAAAGGCAAATGGGTATTTGTGGGCAACTACAGCAGCGGAAATGTAGGCCTGTTTCCTGTTAATAAAGATGGTTCACTAGATTCTATCAGGCAGCTAATGCAGCATAAGGGAACCGGTCCCAATACAGAAAGGCAGGAAGGTCCGCATGTGCATTCCACAGTACTTTCACCGGATAATAAATTTTTATTTGTTCCCGATCTTGGCCTTGATAAAATAATGATCTATCGTTTGGATAATACTATCGGGAAGCTCAGCAAAGCAACACCGGCATTTGCACAATCCACACCAGGCAGCGGCCCACGCCATTTCGATTTTCATCCCAATAATCTCTATGCATACCTGATGGAAGAAATGACGGGAACTGTTGCAGCCTTTAAATATAACAACGGAAGGTTACAGCCTATTCAAAAAATAAGTGCTTTGCCTGCAGGTTTTAAAGGTGTTATTGGCAGTGCAGATATTCATGTATCCGGCGATGGTAAATTTTTGTATTGCAGTAACCGGGGTTCATCGAACAGCATTACTATTTTTAAAATAAATCCCCTTGATGGAAAACTAACAGTAGCCGGTCATCAATCTACGCTAGGTAAAACTCCCCGCAATTTCAACTTTGATCCTTCGGGAAATTTTCTATTGGCAGCCAACCAACAAAGCGACGAAATAGTGATTTTTAAAATTAACAGAAAAACAGGCCTGCTAACAGATACCGGCAAAAGGATCAATGTGCCAAACCCGGTTTGTATAAAATGGATTAAATAAATGGTGACTTCCATTCGCATACCTGCCTGCCTTCATCAATTTATTTTGTTGTAATATTTATATAAATTTGTCCTATGACAGAACTTGATAAATACGCCATTGCGATAAATAAACTATGTGTTGCACACCAGGTGAAAACATTGTATGCTTTCGGGTCTGTACTTACAAATTATTTTACTGAAAAAAGTGATATTGATTTTATAGTTGACTTCGACCCGGTTGAGCTAAGCAGGTATGCAGACAATTACTATAATCTTAAATTTAGTTTACAGGATATACTTAAACGGGATATTGATCTCTTAGAGGAAAAAGCAATTAAAAATCCATACTTCCTACAAAGTGTAATTCATCAAAGAAAACTTGTGTATGGACATTGATACTAAATCGTGGCTTTACGATATATTGAATGCCATCAACGAAATAGAAAGTTTTTTTAGCGATGCACCAAAAAGTTTTGAAATTTATCAAAATGACATTCGTACAAAACGTGCTGTAGAAAGAAATATAGAAATTATCGGTGAAGCATTGAACCGG
>JANMVB010000171.1:0-9187 GCA_031392305.1 Ferruginibacter sp. | reverse complement strand
CAGGGCAAAAACTTTTTTAAGATCGTAACATTTATACTGGCCAAGCTGCCACGGCGAAGTAGAAACCCATACCAATAATTTTTTTGGCTCAAACACAATGGAATGATGCGCTATCAG
This sequence comes from Ferruginibacter sp., assembly GCA_031392305.1. Taxonomy (GTDB): domain Bacteria; phylum Bacteroidota; class Bacteroidia; order Chitinophagales; family Chitinophagaceae; genus Ferruginibacter. The sequence continues at coordinate 9,070 of JANMVB010000171.1, read as the reverse complement.
TTGATTGATGGCTTTTTCGTTTCCCATACCGATATCACTATTCTTCAATCCCTGGCGGTCACGGAGAATGGTGATCGTTTTTTCAACGGTGTTTTTTCCATTATTGTTCAGCAATTCCATGAGCCTTGCATACCTGTAAACAGAAGCACTTTCATTTACCTGCTGTACATTTTCTTTGGAACCGGTTAAGCTTTTACTTTGAAAATGATTGGTGCATACAATGAAATCTTTATGCGGATCATACACATCCAGGGCATTGGGAGTTTTCTCAATAATCACCGCCTTGTTATCATTTGCAGAAGCCACCAAAAAAGATTCTGATACAAACATCTTTCTCTTTTTTGCTATCGCTAGCGCTTCCTCAATATTTTTTGCATACTGCAAAATTTCTCTTGTAACCAGCGAAACCGGCGTGGCTGAACTGTAGGGTATGCTGGTTTTGGCAGCGTTGATGGTAACCGCAAGGCCATGCTCATTCATGCCTGATACCGCACCTATAAAACCGCCCCAGGTAACCGTCATAAATTTATATCCATGGTCTGGGTGCATGAATGCTACAATTTTATCTTCAGCAAATTTATCGCCTACGTAAAAATCAAAATTGCGCCCGATGATCATGGTACTATCCCGGGATTTTGCATCCCAGGTGCCAAAGGATGTGCAGCCTACGAGGGCAAGGTTTTGCAGCGCATGCCCAATGTCGTGAGCGGCATGGTAATTAAGGATCCGCTGATAATTTGTGCCGAGATATTTATATTTTTCAGAAGCAGATTGTGATACACCCAGTATTTCCTGTTTATATTCTGCGGTTACATTTTTATCAAGGTCACGGTTGAACCAGCCAATAAAATATTTAAGAAATTGCCGGTAAGATTCAGAGGGGATCATCTTACTGATCTGTTCACTAAAATGATCTTCCTGACGCACCACTAACTCTTTGGTAAGCTTTCCGTTAAATACGCCCAGCTCGGCAGCATTGCCTTCCACATATAATTCGTAGAGGCCGCTGTTGCTTTTTCTGAACCAGTTATTTTTTAACGTATAAAAACCTTTGCTGGGTTCTGTGCGTTGCAGCAGCAAATTATTTGCTTCAGTTAATGCCGGCGCTTTAATATTTGAAACTGATACAATATAAATAATGCCAATAATGATAAGAAGTATAAAACCTGCAAAAACATAGAGCACTCTACGCCAGAATTTTTTCATGCCCTTACGCTTTGCCTTCGGGGAAGAAACATTTTCCGGTACACTCAACCTGGCTGAATTATTTTCTACTATTTGTTTTTTCATCTCTTATTTAGGCTAAGCATTTTTTATTTTTTCGATGATTGATTCATTACCCATAAAATCAATGCAGGTAACCAGGCCACTCATGGCTGCACCCAATATGCCATGTAAATTAAGATTTTGACCGGTAAAATAAAGATTGGGTAATTTGGTACGGGCTGAGATAAATGTTTTTAACGGATCTTTATAATCCTTAACGATGCCATACATAGACCCATCACCATTGCCGATATAATCCCTGTACGAAAGTGGCGTGGCTGTGTAATAAGATTTGATATGTTCCCTTAACCGGGGAAATTTTTCTTCCACCTTATCCAGCAAAATTTCAGCTTTGTATTTTTTAAATGCTGCATAAGTGCTGCCCCTGTCATCTTGTTCTGCAACTGTGTTAAATGAATTTTCCCAATGCCTTACTTCATCAAAACGCATGTAAGCAAGTATCGTCATTGACTCTGCATACACTTTCGATTTTGAACTTGCTGATAAAAAAAGTGCGTAGCCAAGTGGCCAGTTATCCTCCGTATAATCCGGCATACCCCACACATGACCGTTTTTAAAATAATAATAATTGTGTTTGAAATATTTGAATGAATCTTTTTTAAAAACGATGTTGATGATGAAAACAGAAATGGAATTCTCCAGGCTTTTAATTCTTTTACGAAATACATTTTTGATGATATCTGTCTCCGTCATCTCCAACGTTTTTGCGGGGTGGATATTGGAAATAAAACACTTTGCAAATATTGTAGAACTATCTGTAAGCACTACATGATTTACTCTTCCATCAGTTACTACTATTTGCTTTACTTCAGCATTTCGTTTTACAACTCCCCCATACCGGTGTATATTTTTAGCCATTAGTTTCCCTATCTGCGATCCGCCATCCACGCACTTCCAGGAGCTTTCGATATAACTGTTTAATATCATTGCATGCACATACAAAGGTGTTTTACCGGGCTGCCCGGCATACAACATATTGTTACCAGCCAATACAGCCTGCAACTTTGTATCATTGGTAATGGATTCTATAAAGGTTTTGGTATCTATATCCATTACATCCATTTTTTCGTTGAGGCCACCCCCGGCCCTTAAATTATACAGCGGGAATTTGCTGCATACTTCTTTTATTTTTGCACAGTATTGCCGCAGGCCTTCTTCTTCGTCGGGAAAATCAACCAATAATTTGCTGATGAAATTTTCATATCCCTGGGCATATATGTATTCCTTATCATCCCCATCCATGATGATCTTATCAAACACATCATCATCCATTTTTTCGAGTTTCAACTTATCCATCAGGCCGAGGTATTTGAACACCTGGTAAAGGTTTTGGCCTTTATCAAGCCCACCGAGATAATGAACGCCGGAATCGAAAATTACTTTATCCCTTACATAAGTTTGTAAGCAGCCACCGATCTGTTTATTTTTTTCGAGCACACAAACCTTGTAGCCCTCCCGACTAAGCACATCGGCACACACAAGGCCTCCCATGCCACTGCCTATAATTACAATATCGAAATTATCTGTTGTCAATTGCCGGTTCTTTCTTTAATAAATAAATAATATTTGAAGTAAACTTCGATTGATCGATCTCACTATACTGCACTTTATTTTCTGCTGCAATTTCTTTTACCAACCTTCCAGATAGAAATGACAATCCCTGCTCAGTGGTTTTGTTAAATCCAAAAAAACGGGTACTAAAGAATTCAGTGAGCCTGGTACCAACATGCCTTTTCTCTAAATCCGCATTTCCTTCCCGGATAATGATGATACCACCCGGTTTAAGATAAGCAATACATTTTTCAATGAGCTTCTTTTGCTCACCCGGTTGCAGGTAATGTAATATGTCGGCAAGTACAATGCCATCATACGGTTGAAATGGGAAATCCAACGCATTTGCATAATAAAAATTGACCTGCTCATTTTTGTCAAAACAATGGTTGGCTGTTTTTATTTTTTCTTCATCATAATCAATACCCGTTATTTCTCTTTGCTGCGCTGTAAAATATAACATGTACGACATAAATCCGTAGCCGCAGCCAACGTCCAGCAACTTGCCTTCCCTCGGCAACAAATCATGAAAGAGCTGGTAATTTTTTTCGAGGGAGAGTTTAATTTTCATGTACCACTCCAACTCCGGGCCTTTGTACAAATAATTATATACCAGCCTTTCCCTGAAAAATGCAGGCTGCTCAAGATGGGTAACTGCTTTTGCAAACTCATCCCGGAAATACCTGCCGGTTAGTTTTGCCCTTGCTGAATAATCGGTGCCCAAAGTTTGGTCTGTTGGTTTTATCCGGGGCAAAAATTTAAGAGTGATGGTTCCGTTCTTTAATAAAAAGTCCCCTTTCGTCATCGTATAACCTGAGCCGTGGATAAGTATGGGCAGGATATCCAATTGCAGTTTTTCAGCCAGGTAAAATGCCCCTTTGTGAAAACGTTTTATAACACCATCTACAGAGCGGGTGCCTTCTGGAAAAATCACCACAGAATAACCATGCTTAATCCTGTCAGCAATTAATGCAAGACTGTTTTCTACCCCCTGCTCTACCGGGTAATAATCTGCCAAACGCACTACGGCCCCAAACACCGGTGAGTTCCACACCCAGTTATTGGTAAACAAAATAAGTTTAGGGTGCAGCATTACCATTGATAATATATCAAGGAACGAATGGTGGTTACAAATGATAATGGCAGGTTTTGAAAAATCTTCTTTCTCAGGATTAATGAAACGCTTTTTTACATTGGCCATAATGTACAGCAGCGACCAGCAAAATTTTGAAAGGATGCGGTGGTAAATAAGTTTGCCCTTCTCTTTATTGAAGGGATTTAGTTTTGCGAAAATTAAACCAATCAGCGTTAACAGCAATGCGCCAAAAACAAAATATAAAAAAGCAAATACTGACCGGAGCAATCCCCACATCACCCAGGGAAAAAGCTTTTTGCCAATGCGATCCTTTATCAGCAAAGCAAACAAAAAAGGGATTAATATTTGCGACATCAGCACTACACTTACAATACCTATAATTGATATCAGCGCAATAGACCGCAGCGCCGGATGCTGGGCAAATATTAAAACACCCAGGCCTGCAATGGTGGTAATGGCCGATAAAAAGATGGATGATTTATAAGAAGATAAATTTTTTCTCCCCGTTTTATATTCCTTCAGCAACCCATCCATGATGAAAAGGCTGTAATCATCGCCAAGGCCAAATATTAAAGCAGACACAATAATGTTTATGATATTAAATCTTATATCAAACAGTCCCATGATGCCCAATATCCATATCCATGAAATGAGCATGGGGATAAATGAAACGAGTGTAAGTTCGATACGGCCATAAGTTAGTAACAACACTAAAAATACCAGGATGGATGACATCAAGGCTATGCTGGTAAAATCTTTATTGATTATTTCTACAAACCGGGAGGTGAGGTATTGTTTATCTACAACGGTTACTTCAGCGTTGTTTTCAAATGCATTGTAAATGTTTTGCTTACTTTCTGCAGCTACTTTTACCAATGTTACCACCGTTGCTTTGCCTGGCTGAACTGTGATATAATCATCCAGAAAATTTTTGCGGATGCTTTCCATTCGTATTGCACCTACCGGTTGAAAATTGTTGTTTAGCAGCGCCTTAAAATTATCAAAAGCGGATGTTTTAAAACCGGCCGCCGCTCCCTCCCTTTCCAGTGTTGCAAACAGTTGCTCCTTCTTTTGTGGTGTCCAGTAATTTTTCCAGGTGGCTATTCTTTGCATTTGCAGACTATCAGAAATGATAAGCGATGAAACGCCTGAATATTTTTTTACTATCCCCTGTTCCTTTAAGCCATTAATCTTTGTAACAACTTTTTCATTGTTTACCAATGCCTCATTTAATGTTTTACCTTCTGTAACGAGATAGACTGACTTTAATGCATACTCGTTTAATTTATTAAGATCGGCTTCTGCAGCTTTTAATTTTGCAGGCATATAATTCATGCGCTCCAGGTCATTCTCAAAACTTACTTTACGGGCAGTAAACGCAAATACGATGGTGAGTAACAGGATCGCTAATACAATGTATTTATTATGCTCCGGCCGCCGGCTTGCTATTTTATCTATCCACGAAACATTTACCGGCACATGCGCCTGTTGTTCTTTTTTTGATGCCACCAGGTGTGGCAAAAAGATCAGCGAACTTAATGAAGCGCCAATTAAACTAAAGGCTGCAAAAAGGCCCAGGTCTTTCAGCATTTCCGACTGCACAAATTGCAGGCAAAGAAAACCGCCTACGGTAGTAATGCTGCCGATGGTTAATGGAAAGGCAAGGTCAGCAATGGTTTCCTCCACACTTTTTGTATGACGGTAATGGTTGAAAAGGTGCAGGGAATAATTAACTGCAATGCCGAGTATCACCGAACCTGTGCCCAATGCAATTACTGAAATACTTCCTTTAATGAAATAAATAGCAGCGAGTGAAAACAAGCTCCCAAATAAAACGGGTATGAGGATAATAAACGGCGCTCGCTTTTTCCGAAAATAAATTGCCAGGAAAACAACCAGGAAAAGCACAGTAATGCCCTGCGTTATTAAAGAGTCTTTTCTTAATTGTAAGGCATTGCCCACCGATACGGCTGTTGCACCAAAATAACCGGCTTTCAATGAAGGGAACTCCTTATCCAAACTATCAATAATTATATCGAGCCCTTTAAGCAATTGTGCATTTTTGCCGGTATTGTTTGGTGGATAGGCCGGTTGTATAAACAGCAGCAGGTGGCGCTGGTCTCTGGTTACAATATAACTATCGTACAGCTCAAAATTTTCATCGTATTGCAGTTGCTGCAGTTTTTTAAAACCTAAAAAACTGATGCCGACCGGATCATTGCTAATCATAGTTTTTAATGCAAGCCCGGCCGGTGAAGTAAGTGTGCGCAGGTTTTGCTGCAGCGTTTCTTTTACCTGTGCCGGGGCAATCAGGCTGTCGATTGTTTTATAATCTGCTTCATTTAAGTAAACCGGCAGGTGATCACTTACTGTGGTAAATAGTGCCATACCCAGGCTGTCATCTACCTTGTAATTTATTTTTGAAATAAAAGGTGCCAGGCTGGCTTGTACCCTGCTTACAAATTCATCGGCAAAAAGGGTGAGGCTGTCGGGGGCGGCTTGTAGCGTATCATCCAGGCTGATGGTAACTACCAGTTTATCCATAAACTTTGAGTTACGGAAAACCTCGTTGAGCTTATCAATCTTTTTATCCTGTGGTAAAATTTTTGAGATGTCTTCCTCAAATTTTACCCTGGTGGCAAAATAACCGGCAAGCATAAAGCTGAGTGCAAATACAATAAAAAACACCAGCCGGTTTTTTTGGAAATACCTATATAAGCCAGTAAAGAATTTTGCCATGTATAGTTTTTATTGTCCGAACGAAGAAGCAGCCATGGGCATCATCGTTGTGTCACTCACTTGTACTGAATACCTTCTGTGATCTTTAATTATGTTATAAATTAATAGAATAAGGCATTGGGTTCGCAAAGCCTTTGCTATTATGTTTGAGCGTTCATTTTCTTTTTTTTCTTGATAAAAAAAGAAACAAAAAAAATCAAGGCTGCGAATAAAAAGGCTCCCGAGTTCCACTTCGTTCGTCGGGACACGTGAAAATTTCAACATTAGCCTAAAATCAAGGAACTCGCCGCCAGGAGTTCAATGATGTGAAGCTTATGCCCGGCTCAAACAACCTTGATTTCTTAACGGCTTATGTTGAAATTTTCTAGCACTTTTTATTCGAGGCCGTTCCTGCATTCTTTTGCGAAGGAAATGCCTAATTCTATTATTTTATTTATTGCCTTTAGCCAAATCATTTTTGGGCTAAAGCCCCGGCTCTGTTACTGATTTTATCCACGCCCTAAAGGGACGTGGCAATTAAGAAACTTTGTAAAGCCACTATCATTTGCCCCGTCCCTTTAGGGCGGGGATAGATATTTTAATTTTTTTGTTGGCCTTAGCCAAAGCATCATTTTGGCTAAAGCCCCGGCTATGTAGTTTATTTTATCCACGCCCTAAAGGGACGTGGCAATTAAGAAACTTTGTAAAGCCACTATCATTTGCCCCGTCCCTTTAGGGCGGGGATAGATGTTTTAATTTTTTTATTGGCTTTAGCCAAATCATTTTTGGGCTAAAGCCCCGGCTTTGTTACTGATTTTATCCACCCCCTAAAGGGACGTGGCAATTGAAATCCTTACCTTATTGACATTGTCCTTCCATTACAAATAACACAATTAAAGTTCCCCAAAGGTATGCCGTACAAGTGTGCGACGCAACGATGTTGCTCATGGATTTTATGCCGGGACAATAATTCTTTTTAGTACATAATTCTTTAGCCTGGTACATAAAAAACACCGCTCTTTTTATTTTCGCCGCCGCAAAGATTTAAAGAGTTTTAACAGCACCCAGGTGAGTAAACCGAACGCAATACCTGCTACTACCGCCAGGGTGATGCTGCCATAAATATATTGCTGCAGGTTTTTTTGAATGGAGGCGAGTGTAATGGCCCGGGTAAAAGTTATTGTGCCTGCATTGGCACCCATCCATACTGCGCCTGCCTGGTAACTTGCAAAAATAATGAGTGGTATCATGGGCGGGATACTGATATTGGCGGCGATGATAACCAATACTTTATTTAACTTAAGTACGATGGCGAGAAAAATTGCCACTACCAGTTGAAAACCCCAGATGGGTATGATGCCCATAAATATTCCGAATGCAACTGAATATGCTTTTACCCCGTCGCTTTGGTGAGGGTTTAGCAGGTGCTCATTTATGATGGCTTTCAGCTTTTGTTTTTGGAACAGCGTGCGGAAAAAGTTCCGTGGCTTTATATATAAAAATGTGATCAGCACCAGGATGGTATTTAAAATGCTGATACGGGTAAAATCTTTAAAGGGCCTGAAATGGGAAATGCGTTCATCTTTGGGAGGATAATATACTGACACGGGTACACTCTCCACCTTAATGCCCTTCCAGGCAGCCCTTACCAATACTTCAATTTCAAATTCGTACTTGCGGGTGATAAAGCGGATATCTTTTAATAACCACACCGGATAAAGGCGATAACCCGATTGCGTATCGGGGCTGTTAATACCTGTTTCTACCTTAAACCAGAAGTTGGAAAATTTATTGCCAAAACTGCTTTTGCCGGGTACCGATGCCTGGTCCATATTTCTTGCACCGATAATGATGGCATCCCTAACCGTTAGTAATTTATCGATAAAGGTGGGGAGGTCTTTGGCAAAGTGCTGCCCATCGGAATCGATAGAGATAGCAAAATCATACTTTTTTTCAACTGCATAAGTAAATGCTTTACGAAGTGCCCAACCTTTTCCCACATTTTTGGGATAACTTATTAATTGTACAAAGGGAAAACGCTCAACAATTGCAAGTGTATTATCGGTTGACCCATCATTAACCACCACAATATGTTGCGTATAAAAGGCTACATCCTGTATTACACCTTCAAGCGTAGCGGCATTATTAAATGTTGGGATGATTACACACACACGGAGCGTTTCAAAATTCTCCCTCACGGTTGCAGGAACGCTCATGAATAGTTAACATTTTTCATAATGAATAAGATAAGCGTGGGTTGGTGAGCACACCTTCCCTGGCGGTTGCAAATCTAAATTAAAATCAGGCAGTTTGATATAATTATACCATCCCTGTACCGGCGGGGTTTTCACAGCAGGCTTTTTAAATTATAAATCTGCTCCCGTGAAACCCCGACGTAGAAGAGAGCTGCCATCATTT
>JANMVB010000062.1:0-2179 GCA_031392305.1 Ferruginibacter sp. | reverse complement strand
ATGGGGAATTTTGATGCTGGAACTGCAACAGAATATAAATTAAAAAAAGAAGGAAACGGAGTTTACGCTTTCATTTTAAAAGGAAATGTAACGATCAACGGTCAGGAGTTAAATACTCGTGATGCGATGGGAATCTCTGATTTTGAAGCTTTAAACATCAAAGCAAATACCGATGCTGAGTTTCTTTTAATGGAAATTCCGATGAACTATTAATTCATACAACACAGCTAATACTTTTTTTCGATAAACGGTAATAAATCTGAATTTCAGATTGTTACCGTTTATTTTTTTTTACAACTTACAAAATAAATGTATGTCGAGTTGCCACGAATTAGCGCGAATTAATTAGTAAAAATTAGTAGCAATAAAAAAAGAGCTTGATAAAATAAAAGGTTTCACGCAGATTTTGCAGATTGTGCAGATTTATTTATTCTTTGATTTCCCGAATCTGCAAAATCTGCGTGAAAAATTATCGCATTTTTCATTTCTTAATCTAGGTTAAGTGCTCAAAGATTACTCTCACCGTAACTTTGTCCTATCAAAATGAAATTAATTATTTAAAAATAAAAATTATGGCAACTACAAAATGGTCAATTGACCCAACTCACTCAGAAATTGGTTTTAAAGTTAAACACATGATGTTTACCAATGTTTCCGGAAAAATTGTAAAGTACACTGCTGCTATTGAAACTGATGGAGATGATTTTGAAAATGCAATAATTGATTTTACGGCTGAGGTAGATTCGCTAACAACGGGCAATGCAGACAGGGATGTACATCTTTTAAGCCCTGATTTTTTTGATGCTGCACAATTTCCCACTTTAAATTTTGCTGCAAACGCTTTAACAAAATCCGGCGATGGTGATTTTGAGTTAGCAGGCAACCTTACCCTGCATGGTGTAACTAACCCTGTAAAATTAGCAGTAGAGTTTGGCGGTTTAATGAAAGACCCCTGGGGCAATATTAAGGCAGCGTTTAGCATTACCGGAAAAATTAACCGTAAAGATTGGGGCCTTACCTGGAATGCAGCATTAGAAACCGGCGGCGTATTGGTAAGCGAAGAAGTAAGGATAATTGCAGATATACAACTTATAAAACAATAAGCCGTATTTTTTGTCCATGCTGTAAGGCAATGGGGAACATTGTTGCATCGCCCTCTTGTACCGCATACCAATTGGGAGCTTTAATTGCGTTATAAATAAGCTACGGTACAATTCATCATTTATACAATTATTTTTTTATGGTTAACAGGATACTTGGCTTGCACCATATTACTGCAATAGCCGATAATGCAAAAAGAAATTTTGAATTTTATACCAACGTACTTGGGTTAAGAATGGTAAAGAAAACCGTCAATTTCGATGACCCAGGTACCTACCATTTTTACTTTGGCGATGAGGTTGGCAGCCCGGGAACTATTCTAACATTTTTTCCTTGGGAAGGAATTGGTAAAGGTAAAACCGGCCCTGGCATGGTAACAGAAATTGGCTATGCTGTTCCGGAAGGCAGCCTCCCTTTTTGGGAAGAACGTTTTAAACAGTTTAATGTAAAACACGGCAATATTGCAGAAAGTTTTGGCGAGCAGTTTTTACCTTTTGAAGATCCGGATGGGTTGAAAATAAACCTCATCGTGCCTGCTGCTGCAGACAACAGGAAGCCATGGGAAACAAAGGAAGTAACAGCGGACAATGCCACAAGGGGCTTTCATAATATTACCCTTACTTTAAAAAACAGTAAGCCCACTGCAAAAATATTAACCGGTATCTTAGGCTACAACCTTCAAAAACAGGAGGGTAACCGTTACCGTTTTATAACCGATGCAATAGAGCATGCTTCAATTGTAGATATTTTGGAACTGCCGGATGCACCGCCTGGCATTAATGCAGCAGGAACCAATCACCATGTAGCTTTTAGGGTGAAGGATGAAAATGTATTAATGCAATACCGTGAAAAAATTTTAAGCAAAGGGCTGAGCATCACGCCAAAAATTGACCGTGATTATTTCTTCTCCCTGTATTTTAGAGAGCCGGGTGGTGTGTTGTTTGAACTGGCAACAGATAACCCCGGGTTTGATAAAGATGAAACCGTGAGTGAGTTAGGAAAAAATCTTAAATTACCTACACAATATGAAGGGGCAAGAGAGCAGATAGAAAAAAGACTGCCGCAAATTTATTAGCGG
>JANMVB010000649.1:0-20263 GCA_031392305.1 Ferruginibacter sp. | reverse complement strand
CTGTTTATTTTTGGTGCACTTTGCTTGCGCATATAATCCGTCATCAGCTCAGCATAGCGGGGAGATTTTGCTATATCCTCCCCTTTTTTTACACCCGTTAGCGAATCGCCAATTTTTAATACATACCTGTTTTCCATCATGCTGCCCTTGTTTGCAATGCCGGCAGCCAGCCTTGCTATTGATGCCGGTGTGGCTACCAGTTCGCCCTGGCCCCAGGCCATACCCGATACTCCTTTGGCACGGGTACGACGAATATTATTAGGGTCATATTTTTTTATACTTGCAAATTCTGTGCGACGCCAAAGCTCCCTCCATTTATTTCTTTGCACATCATTATTCATATCGGCTTCATAATAATATCCCCCTGCACCATGAAGAAACATGCCTGTTTTAATATACAGGTCGCCCATATCTTCCTGCAATTGTTTTTCATTTGCAATGCGGATAAAGAAAGAGTTATTGGATCGTACAATGGCCCTTTCAATCCCAATATTTCCTGCCTCATCCGGCTCATCACTTTTTATCCGGATCAAATCCCAGGGGTGGATCAGGATGGGTTTTAAAGTTTCCTTTTCACCCAGTTTGTTAAAAGCGGCCAGCGCTGTGACCAGTTTGGCAGTAGAACCGGGTTGGGTGGCATGGGTAAAACCAATATCAGTATTTACATTCCAGCCCGGCAGTTTATTTAATTCAGCTTCAGTAAGCGTAAGCATATCCCAGTTATCTACCTGGGGTAATGGATACATAGCTGAAGCCAGTACATCACCGGTATTGTCTTCCATTACTACAACGGACACACGCTTTGTATTTACACTGTCATCTGCTTCCAGCATTTTTTGAATACTGGTTTGCAATGCAGCATCCATACTGAGTTTTACATCCCGGTTACGGCGCTTAAAATCCCTTACTTCCCTGCTATTGATACCTGCCAGCAACAATAATGAAAGCGCAGTATAATCTCTTTTGCTCACCGTCATTTCTGTGGCGGTCTCAGGCAAAAAACGACTCTCCCTAAAACTTGCAGCACTCACGAGGAATTTTGCAGATGGTGTAGGAAAACCTCTCAGCTCTGCACCGTGTGCATACTCAGCAAAATACCCGTTTGTACTTCCATTGAACACACCTGTATTTTCATCGCCTGTCCAAAAAAACATTTGCTCACCAAAGGGATAATACCTGTCTGCACGCTTGTAGGCAAAAGCATCCAGCCGTTCTTTATCAATACCAAGGGCGAGTAAAGTATCCTGCTGTGCCGCTAAAAAATTCCGGTTACTTGTAGCAAGCAATTTGCCATTGCGGTCTAATAAATTACCAGCCTGCAGCCTGTTCATTAAAACACTGATGCGTGGGTTATAACTAAACATACGGGCACCACTTCTGTCGGCCACCAGGGCAGGCTCCACCACCCATTTTTTATTATTTGCAATATACCCGGATACATTTATTGCCAGCAAAATAATACCCATGCAGGCAGTGAGCAAGGCAGGCACCAGGTTCTTATCCTGCCGTGCCATAATAAATTTCATTTGTGGGGCGCTACCTTTAAGATGTGAGGCTGATAATAAAAAACCTGCGGCCAGCATATTACAAAAAAGGGAAGAACCACCATAACTTATAAAAGGCAATGCCACACCCGATAAGGGCAATGCGCCGGTGGAGCCCCCCGCAATTAAAAGAAATTGAACAAATGTAGCAATGCCAATTCCGGAGCATAAATAAAAGAGAAATGGAGCACCGGTTTGGCGACCAATTACTATAGAACGGTGCAGGTAAATGAGGAATAAAATAAAAATACAAACGATGCCTGCCCAACCAAATTCTTCACCAAAAGATGGCAGTATCATATCGGTATGCGCTTCGGGAATTGTTTTTGCAAAGCCTTCTCCGGCACCCTGGCCTGTTATGCCGCCACTGCTCATGGCCCATATTCCGTTTGCCACCTGGTCGCCGCCAAATACTTCGTTGTTCCAGGCATTTTGCCAGATGGCTTTACGATCAATTAACCGGTTAATGGGGCCGGGGAAAAGTGTTGCCAGAAATGCTATTTTATCCAATAGCATAAAGCCACTTACAATCACCATCGACATTACAACGGATTCGCTTAGCCGCTGTTTGCGAATGATCATGTACAATATTAAAATACCAATGGTAACGGCAGTACCAATCCATACACTTTGCAGCGTCCAGATGGAGAGTACATATAAAATAATGGCAGCGGCCATTTGGCGAAAATCGCCACGGGAAAAAGAAAACAGGATAATGAAAGTAAAACAGCAAACCATGGCCGGGCCAAGATCGCCGAGGATTAAAAATAAAAATATAGTAATAACAATGGCAGCCAGGGCAAAAAAGAAAAAGGAGAAACGTTTTGTCCAGGAAGTATAATCTGAAATAAATTTTTCGTTGGCTGCAAAAAATCCTGCAAGAAAAATGATGAGCAGAAACTTCACAATTTCGCTGGGCTGAAAACCCATGAGGTTTACTTTTACTCCGCTGCCTTCGGGTCCGGTACCAAATAAAAGGGTGAGTGCCAGCAGGCCACTGGCGACGATTGCCCAGGGCCAGCCATTTACTGCATACTTATTATTTTTAAAAATAAATAACCGGAACAATAATGAATCAGGTGTAAAACGGCGCAGGTTGAAAAGCATTAAAATGCATATTGCTGCAAATCCACCACCGAAATAAATGATGGTACTTTTCGCCAGGAACCTGTCACGGAGGGGATCCTGTAAACTAAATAATGTAATAAGCGAAAAGCCGGTGAGCAACATTAATACAGGTAGCAACAACTGATCGGCACCAGGAAATTTGAAACTCAATAAAATGTGTATAATAAAAAAGCAACCAAAGAAAACTCCGACGATTATCCAAAACCATTCAGTTGCTTCTTCAGGAGTGCGGGCAATAAATGTTTTTTCTTTTTTAAAAGTATTAAAGTCACGGGTTGAAAATAATTTGATGGTGTGCGGACTTTGATTGAAAGTGAAGGCTACATCTTCTGTTAATTCCTCTACACCGCGGCTGCGGCCAAACTGGTAACCAGGCTGCAGCGGAAGCACTTCGAAAGCCTGCTTTGAAGGCAGGCCCTGGAAAAAAAAATTGCCTTGTGCATCTGTACGGGAATAAGCAACCCATGATTCAATTATTTTGTTGCCATTGGTGTCTATGGCAAAAACAGTTTTTATCCCATCTTTATCCTCAACTTTTTTATTTTCAGGATCAGTAATGTCTGCGGCCATACTATCACGTGGGATGATCATTCGCATACGTACCAAAACACCTGCAACACCCTGCTCATTATTTTTTATACTGCCTGATATTTTATGTGGGCCAAGGCCGGCAGTAATTACCGGTGGTAATTTCATAGGTGCGTTTCTTTCCTGTTCAAAGAGCGAAGAATCGCCTTCTGCAAAACCTAACAACGCTCTTGAAACCAGTACTCTTTTTTTAAAAGATTCCCCTCCTTTTGTAAAGGCAACATCCGCATTGATACTGTACCTGCTTTTATTCAATTCACCCACGTTATCAATATCTGCATCCTTATTTTGATTGTTGTTTATTATTTCATTTACGAGGTTGATATCTGCCTTGTCTTTAAAATAAAAACCCCTGGTAAGTAAGGTGTTAATTTTTTGCCCGGGATTGCTATCATTGATGTTCATCATCGTGCCTTCTGAAAGGCGCAGGGGCACTTCTTTAAAATCCCTTTTGAGCACATCAAATAACTGGTAAAATAATAAACCAAGCACCACCGTAATGATCAATAAAAAAATCCTTTCTATGTTGCGTGATGATGAATTATTTGAGGTGGAAATCATATACTTTATAAGTGATTATGGATTATTCATTTGTAAACAAGGCCAGGCAGTGATTGTATGAACGTAGGAAAAGTTTCACAATGGTATGCGGTACAAGAGGGCGATGCAACAATGTACCACATAGCTTCTTAGCCCGGACAAATATTTTTATTTACATAAGGATCATTATTTAGACAATGAATCTGTTTGATTAAATACAGGATCGGCCTGTGTGCCGGATATAAAACTATTTTGTGCTAATTGCTGATTGAACTGAACGGGCACGGCACAATTATTAAAGCGCACATTTTTTAAATGCAGCCCCTTATTGTGTACCAATATGCCAGTGCTGAAATTTGTGAGCATCAGGCTATCCAACAACAGGTATTTACATTTTGCTGAAAGGATAAATGCAGGGCCCTTGTAAGCAGAATCGCTGGTGAGGTTTGCCCCATTTCCTTTGATATACAAAGAGTCTTTATCAATAAAAATTGAATCAGTAATAACGACTGCCTGCCCGGGGATTAAAGAAATAATTTTAAAAGTGGAGGCAGCATTGATACTATCGGAAAGGTTGCGTTCGCCTGCATTTCGCTCTGCGGGTACCGGGGGCATAATTAATTTAGGTTCACGGGAATTTTGTTTGCTATTGAACCAAAACCAGGCGGCTGCGGCAATCAATAAAATAAAAAAAAGTAGCCATCCGGGCATGCTGCTTTTTTTCTTTTTAGTATTTACTACAGGCTCAGATAAATTGATTTCACTTTTTTCTGCTGTAGTATTCAACACCACTGTATCATGGTCGTTATTTTTTGCTGCCACCAGTGGTTTTGCAATTTCGAGCTTTGCAGGTAATTTATCGTTATACACCAGCACCACAGTTACATTGTCTTTGCCGCCGGCTTCGTTAGCAGCAGCAATCAATTGTGTAGCCCGGGTTTTAAGATCGGCGCCGTTATTTAATATGGATATGATTGCAGAGGAGGGTATCATATCAGTAAGCCCGTCGCTGCAAATAAGGATTGTATCGCCTGGCAAAAAGGGAGATTCGCCTGTATCAAAAAAATCTGTTGGCAGCGGCATATTGGCCTCATAGCCGAGCGCCTTGTTTACTTCATTTCTTTTAGGATGCTGCATGGCTGCAGTTTCTGTAAGTCGGCCACTCTCTTCCAAAAAGCCAACGGTTGAATGATCGTTGGTAACTTTTACCAGGCTGCTATCCCTGAACAAATACAGGCGGGTATCGCCAACATGCGCATAGCTGAATTTATTTTTTTCAGGGTCTGCAATGGCAAGTGTTACCACACAAGCCATTTTATCAAACTGGCTTTTGATTTGCTTTTCTTTAAAGATGCTGGCATTCGCTGACTCAAGCGCAGACACCATTGCGGCAATGGTATTTTCGGGCAGTTTTTTAAAATGGCGTATGATGGTATCACGGGTTAGCTTAGCCGCCACCTCACCACCTGCATAACCGCCAACACCATCTATAACACAAGCAAGTATGGCCGTTTTATTAAAAACAGTTTGTGCAATAAAACTGTCTTCGTTATTATCACGCTGCCTGCCGGGGTCTGTAATTCCAAAATAATTTTCACCCATTGTGTTTATGTGAATTTTTTATGTCGCGGAAGTTGGCAACCAGTAATAGCAAACAAATAACAAGCAATGCAACTGACAAAATGATATTCATGTTATCAGGATTTAAAAAGGTTAATACCTACAATGCCATTTAAAACTATCCGTGAGTTTATGGGGAGTGCTTTAAACACAGGATTGCTTATATCACTTTTAGCTATTTCATTTTCATTTAAAATAGTTTTTTCGCCAAAGGATGCCAGGGAAAATTTATCTTCTTTTTTATCATACCTAATCCGGAGGTGAGGTGTACTCACCCACTCAGATGGTATCCTGAAAATATCCGGCGCAACCTTTTCCTCTTCTTTACCGGATACGGTTATCTCTGCATCCTTCATAAAAAATTCTAATTTTTTGCCCGCAAATTCCTTATCAGGAACGGTTGTTTCAAAGCGACCAAACGCACGTGTTTGTTCATTGGAAATGCCCGCAGTATCCAACACTAAATCCTGTTGATAAGGCACTTCATAATAACCTTCGCTGTAAAAGTTAAACCCTTTCAATATATCCTGGTTAATATCCAGTGTTTGTGCTATACCTGTTTGGCGTGGAATATAAGTGACACGTAAATTCTCCTGCTTTTGTACATTATTACCACCTGGCAATAATTTACCTATAAAACCAAGGTCACCAGGCTTATAATCGGGATGAGAAGCAAAGCGAAATACCCATTTATTTGCGGATGGTTCAACTGTTTTTCCCTGGGTTTTATGATTTTTTAAACTGGCGTAAAATTGTTTTAATGATTCCTGTATTATCAAACCAAAAATTCCCTTCTTGTCACGCATGAAACTTATATAATCATCAGGGTTGAAAGAAATGATATACTCATGGTAAAAAACCACCCGCTGTGCAAATGACAAATGCTTTACAGATTCTTCAAACTTGTCTACAAGATATTTATAAACGATATCGGGTGTAAGGGTTTTTGCATGCAATGCTTCTTCGGTGGTTTCATTTTTGAGAAACCAATCGTGCAATCCCATTTTTTGCCAGAAGGAAGGTTTAGTGGTCATTGTTTAGGTTTTCGGTTTTTGTGTTTTAGTTTTTGGTTTTTGCTCCTTTGTTTTACACCTCATGCACCTCATCCTCCTTCTCCAAAGGAGAAGGAGCGGTGCATTTGTACTTTTCCAAACATTGTATCTTCCACAATGGCATTATATCTTTAATGAACTTTTTTTTGCTTACTCTTTTTTCTTCTTTCCAAAAAGCTTGTTGAAGAATTTCTTTAAGCCCTTTTTTGGTGGTTCTTCTTCAACTTTTAAATCTTCTTCCGGGTCAATATCATTTTTTGTTTTAATAATTATCCTGGGTCTTTGCCGGTTTATACTGTCCTGTTTTGCCAATAAAATTGTACGGCTATTTACTACATTTAAAATGATACCGTTATAAGTTTTTCTGTCGGCATTATTATTTTCCCATGCATTGCCTGGTGGCATTTTTATGGCTATTTTTTCACCCAGCGTTGATCCATAATCCTTGCCGTTAAAAGTTAAACTGTCCCATGATGCGGTGCTATCCAAAGAGTAATAATATTTCGCATTCTTTATATCGAAATAAACATTTTTTTCAGGGAAATAATAAAGTTCATCTTCAGATTGCTGGCTGCTGTTTGTTTTACATGATGCCATTAAAAAAATACTAACCAATGCCAATGCTGAAAATGTACGTGAAGAACTATATTTCATTGCCGTGTTTTAAGATTTCTATTCAAAGATCATTCCATTGACTATGCTTAATAGCTGGCAATTTTTCTTTCATCCTCTGTAGCTTTTGTATTTATAGTATCACTGGTACCTGGGGAATTATTAGGACTACCTGAGGATTCATTTACAACTAAAAGATCTTTTTTATTTAACCACCCTTTGGATAATTTATTAAACCGGTTAGTAAATTCAATATACACATAAGCATCAGTTTCTTTAAGTGGTTTAAGCAATTCGCTGGAGGGTATCATGTAAGCACCCCTTCTTGAACTTTCTAAAGGTGCATTGTGAAAATATGCTTTGGGTGCTATTACTTTATACTGCACCACTTCGGGTTTGGGAACCACCGGTGTTGGTTTTACATTTCGCTGTACAAACGGCTTTTTTAAAAACGAAAGTTTATCCCTGAAAATATACATGGCGCCTGCAGTACCTACCAACAATATAAAAAACATCAAAGCACCAACCAATGGTTTTGTCCTTCTGCGTTTTACAGGCTCTTCTGCCTGTAATGATGCAGCAAATGCTGATGCTTCAATACCCTTATTGCTGAGGGCTTCATTTACTGATAATATTTTATGGGAAATATATCCGGAAGATTCTCTTTCTTTTGCTTCCTCCTGGTACCTGAGTACAAGCGATGTTAAGCGTTCATTCTCTTTTTGCAGTATCACCAGGTTCAAAGCATTGGCATCTTTTCCAGCGGTATTTAATGTGCTGTGGTGTACAATATACTGGTGCAATTCCATCCCGTTTTTAAAGCGGTCTTCCGGGGATTTTTCCAGGCATTTAAGGATGGTGTCAATAAGCCACTGGGGCACCTGCATTTCCCTCTCCTTTTTTTCCGGTGCCCAATTTTCGGGGAGCATCTGCCTGCGAAGTTCCAAAATATCAGGCACAGTTCTTTCGAGATGGGCAAGCATAACTTTATTCCGGGAAGATTCACTTTTATCTTTCAGCGGAAAGGGAACCGTACCTGCAAGTAATTCAAAAAGTATAATTCCAAAACTATAGACATCTGTTTCAAAAAACATCATCCCATCATTTTGCTCAGGTGCCATAAATTCGATGGCCCCAACCTGCCGCATGCTGGTACGCCTTTGCTCTTCCGACATGATGGCCAATCCAAAATCGAGCAGGATATAATTACCGGTATTTACATTGAATTTTACGTTGTTACTTTTAATATCCCCATGCTTAACATTTACATTGTGGCAATGAGCCAGTGCATACGATAACTGGTCCGCTACTTTAATAATTTCCTTAATGGAGAATATAGGTTCATTGGGCGATTTCAGCAAATCTTCCATATCGGGGCCTTCAATAAATTCCATTTCTATAAATGGCAGGTTGCCCGATTCGGTAAGGCCGGAGTTTAATATTTTAACTACATGGGGATTTGGCTGAAGGTTTACTTTTTTAAGTTTCTCTACTTCGTTTTGAAAGTCCATGAAATTTTTATCATCAACACTTTCTGAATAGATAGGCGTGGGCAGCAGTTTTACTGCAGTAATAATTTCACCCACCCTTTTGCCCTTATACACCGAGCCCTGACCGCCGGTTTTTAAAGCGCCCATATTTTCTAAACCCTGTGTAATCGTAAACACTTTAGCCATGAAAGCGGAGCTGTTTTAAGCGTGAGATAAATTTGAATGCCACTGAAAAATGCCACACTAAAAATATTGAATTGAAATTTTCTATACTGTTAAATATCAGAATAAGTAACTGCTACACAAAAGCAAATATATATCCAAACAGATTGTAAAGGGATTTTTAACAATTTTTTGGTGGAGGTGGTGCAGCGAAAAAGTTTTTTAAATTTTTGGTCCGGGCAAAGAAGCCGCCATGGGCAACATCGTTGCATCGCCCTCTTGTACCAAATACCAATGGGCATCTTTAATTGCGTTATAAAATAAATTGAAGCCTACTTTATATTCATCGTGGCGTAAAAGGGAGTATAAATTTTGAAACTAAAAGGTGGATGAAATGAAGCATTTTCTGAGCAATTGAAAAGTGCAACCCCCACTGATTATTTATACCTGGTGAAACTTTTCAAGGAAGGAACTCACTTTTTTAAAATTATTTTTATTCAAGGCAAAGAAATGATTTCTGCCTTCTTTGCGGCACTCAATCAATTCACTTTCAGATAATAGTTTTATGTGATGAGAACAGGTTGGCTGTGACAGACCGGTGAGCCCCTGTACATCACCACAGCATATTTCTCCGCGGCGTGAAATTTCCTGTAGAATGGATAACCTGCATGGATCTGCAATTGCATTCATTGCTTTTTCTATAAATTTATTATCGCTCTTTGCTGTTACCATACATTCAATTTTCCTGTTCAAAGAAATTGTATTTTAACCAATTCAACAAACATTCATTCAAATTTTTCAATATATTTTTAATCAGTATGCAAAATGCTTATGAAAATGTTTAACTGTGCACTTAATCAATTATTTTATTTTTTTTAACTTTCATTTCTTGCCTATAGACACTCAGTGCGCTATCTTGCTCAAAAAAAATAACTAATGAAAAAATTATCCGCAATTATTTTAGGAAGTCTTGCATTTTTAGTAACGTCTGCATACACCATCCAGGCTGTTGTAAACTGGAAAATAGACAATGAAAAATCACAGGTTAAATTTGTGATACAGGCCCATGGCCAGGAATTAATCGGAAGTTTTAAAGGTGTAAAAGGTGATGTAAAATTTGATCCCACTGACCTTGCAAATTCTTCTTTTAAATGTGATATTGATGTAGCAACCATCAGCACAGGTAACGAAAAAAGGGACGGACATTTACAGGGAGCAGGCTGGTTTGATGCTACCGGTTTTCCCTCTATCAATTTTACTTCTTCAAAAATCTCAGTTGTGCCTGAAGGATATTTAGCCGAGGGAACAGTTGCAGCAAAAGGTGTTACAAAAAGTGTTGCCATTCCATTTACATTTACCGGCGATCAGGCAACCGGCACTTTCAAAGGTTCATTTAAATTTAAGCGCAGCGATTTTGGTATTGGCAAAGTAGAAGGTGAAGTAGGTGATGATGTAACCGTTAACCTTGAAGTACCGGTAAATAAAGCGGATTAATAAATTCGAAAAGATTTACTTAAGAATAAAGGTGATAACAAAAGTGAAGTGTGAAAGGCCCTACTAATTTGAAAGCCTGTTTCTTTTAATACCCTATTGTTTTAATAAAAAAATACGCAGGAGTATCATTTTGAAAATGGTATTCCTGTTTTTATTTTGATATTGTTAAAATAAAAGCAGCGCAATGTTACCACTTCTAATAATTAGCCCAAAGAATATCTAAAATCGCTTCGAACCCAATTACTCAAGATCTGTAGAACTAAATGAAAGTGGTAGTAAGTGTTTTGCTTTTTCAACAACGTACACTTCGCCCTGCATGCCGCTCAATATAATGCGGATTGGGTGCTGTACCCGGTCTTCGTATTCACTAAGGCTTTGCCTGCAAATACCACATGGAGAAATAGGATGATTGCTTTCGCCGCCAAGGTTATTATAACTTATGGCAATGCTTTTAATAATTTGCCCCGAATATTGAGAAGCCACTGAAGATAGCAATACCCTTTCGGCACAGATACCTACCGGGTATGAAGCATTCTCCTGGTTGGTACCCAATATCATTTTCCCGTTTTCTAAAATGGCGGCGGCACCTACTAAAAATTTTGAATAAGGAGCATAAGCCCGTGCTGTAACTTCCCGTGCTGATGCCAGTAATGCTGCATCGGATGCTTCCAGTTCATCATCAGAATTATACACCTCCACAGAAAACTCAATGCTTTTTTTTGTCATGTATTAAAATTTAAAACTGGTTTTTACACCTTGTACTTTTCCTTTTTATTTTACATTCTTTTCTTATAATTACAACGTAAGAAAAGTTCCACAATGGTATGCAGTACAAGTGTGCGACGCAACGATGTTGAACAATGATCCGAAGCCCAGACAACAAAATTTTTTAATTAAATATTACCTGCCGCTTGTTGTTACAAATTCTTTCAACGTTTCATTAAAAGTGGTTTCGCTGTTAAGTTCTTCCAGCGCTAAGTGCATCCTGTATCTCCAGTAGTGCCGGGGGTTTGCCGGAATATTTATCCTTTCATCATTTGGGTTATCCCTCCTTAATTTTTCATCTATACCCATTATATCCTGCAATTGGAAAATACTCCACATGGCTGGAGAAAATAAATGCTGAATGATAATTTCTTTATTAATGCCTGCTTCGCAGAAGAAGGGAGCGCTTCCATAGTGGCCAAGTATATTGTTATAAAACCGTTGGGTGTTTTCATGGTTCTCTTCCCACCAGCCACGGATGGTACTCATATCATGGGTTGAAGGCGTTACTACAGAAAGATAAGGTGCATCGGCAGGATGAAAAAAATCTTTCTTTGGATCCTTTGGCATTCTTTGAATTTCGAGGCTTAATAAGCCGAGTTGTTTCATTACGTCGGGCACACAGGCAGGTACCATTCCAAGGTCTTCGCCACATACCAGCATATTGGTACTGCGTTTTAATTCGGGCAATTTGTTCATGGCCTGCTGCCTCCAGAAATCATCTTGCCGCAGGTAAAAATAATCGTTGTAAACATCCTTTAATTTATGCCTTGAGTATTCATCCAAATCCCTGTAAGAAGAAGTTTGATCCATATTGATACGGAAATGAAACCGTTGCTTATCAGCACCATGATCTTCTAAAAGGATCACATTGCTTATCAGGTCAAACAAACCAATTTTTATAAATTGATTGGCACTGGTAGCCGGTTGCTGGTTAAAATAGTTTTCTATTTTTTGCTGTGTATCAAAAGTTGTTTTTAGTTGAAACATGCCATGCACCAGGTCAAGGTATTTATCCTTTATTATGGAAGCCTCCGTACCAAATTTTTCATACAAAATATTGTTGGTGATGTATGGCTTACAATAACGGTCGTGTTGAAAAGAAATGCCTTGCTTCAGCAGTTCATCCTGTTCAATAGGGATGGCCGGTACAAAATGCCCCAATATTCCTTCTACAGCATTTAAAGGAATGCTCCATATCCGGAAAAAACCGAGGATATGATCAATTCTAAAGGCATCAAAATAATGGCTCATTTGCTCAAAACGCTTGCGCCACCAGGCAAATCCATCCTCCTGCATTTTTTTCCAGTTGTAAGTTGGAAACCCCCAGTTTTGCCCCTTGATGGCAAAATCATCTGGCGGGGCACCAGCCTGTGCATCCATATTATATAACTCAGGCGCCATCCAGGCATCGCAGCCATAGCGGTAAATACCAATGGGGATATCCCCTTTTACTACGATACCATTTTTGTGTGCGTAAGCCGTAGCTTCCTTTAATTGCAGGTGCAGGTGATATTGAATAAAATAATGCAGGGCAATACTGTCGTAGTGCTTTTGAGTGGGTGATGCCAGGCGCTGGATAGCAGCTTCATTAAAAATGCTGTGCGTTTTCCACTTGCTATAATCTGCCGTATTGTATTTATCCCTTAAATAACAAAATGCTGCATAAGGTACAAGCCAGTGACGGTTTAACTCAAAAAATTCAAAATATGCTGTATCATCTTTAAAGGCTGCTTTTTGCACTTCAAAAATTTCTTTTATAGCAGTAAATTTTATATTCATTACCTGCTCATAATCCACTTCCGGCAAGGCATTCAATGCTTCCTGCTTTAGTTTAAGTTTTTTTAATAGTGCATTGTTTTTATTACCCGCCAGTTTTTGAAGGTTAATGTATAAAGGGTGCAAAGCAAATGCTGATATGGCGGCGTAAGGATAAGAATCGATATAGTTATGCGTTGCCGTTGTATCATTAACCGGCAGTAACTGAATTAATTTTAAGCCGGTTCTTTTTGCCCAATCTACCAATAACTTAATATCTGTAAACTCACCGGTGCCTAACCCATTTGTAGAGCGTAAACTAAAAACAGGTATTGCCACACCGGCACCTTTCCATAACGAAAACGGCAAACGTGCAAATCCATCATGAATAATGGTATGCTTGTTTTTACCATTTGCTGCAGGCAAGGTCCGGTTATTACCCAACTCAAATTGAAGGAATTTGTTTTCCTTACTATTATACAAGCCGTATTTATATGCAATGGGATAGGTAATATTGCTGAGGTTTATTTTCGCCTCCCACCAATTTCCTTTTCTTTCAAGCATTATAGGTGCCTCAGTTTTCCACTCACCCATTTCTTTGCCAATACCGCTGAGGCAAATTATTTCATCTTCTTTTAGTATGGGGGCCTTTACTTTAAAATGGTGTGTATAAAGTTTTCCTGCTTTGGG
Organism: Ferruginibacter sp.; assembly: GCA_031392305.1. GTDB lineage: Bacteria > Bacteroidota > Bacteroidia > Chitinophagales > Chitinophagaceae > Ferruginibacter. The sequence goes on along the minus strand of JANMVB010000649.1, from coordinate 6,820 downwards.
TTTAATTGCAGTTTTGGCGGTCTTTAATAATACATCCTGGAACGCCTGCGTAAAAAAAACATTCTCCGTGTCGCCAGCATTATTCCAGGTATCATTCAGCACAATCTCTTTAGCATTTATTTTATTGAACTCAATAATCCGGTCGTTGCCCCACTCTATTGTATGGCTGCCATCCGTATCATGTAAAATGTACCGGTATTCAATATCAAGGGAATTAAAGTCGGGGCCAGGTATTTCTACACTTCCCTGCCACAACTGGTCATTAAAATATTGCAGTGGCATTGCATTAGAAACTTCATCATTACCCAGCGCATCACAACTGCCCGATACAAATAAAGACTGACCAAACCTGGTAGAAAAGCGAACAAAAAAATTAAGGAGCATCTGTTAAAAAGGTTTATAGGCAGCAATATAAAAACTTTGCAGCACAATGCAGAAATAGCACAATAAAAGAATGAAAGCAATTTTATAATTATTGCTTTTTAGTGAAAACCTAAAATGAATCACTGCTATTATTTTTTTGTCCTGGCATTTGTATTTCAATTAAACATCGTTGCGTCGCACTCGTGTACAACATACCAATTGGCAGCTTTAATTACGATATGCCATAACAGGCTTTAAGAATCGGGGTTTAAAACAGAAAACGAAGTGTCAACAAAATTTAAAAACCACTTCAACCATTTGCTTCACTTAAATGAATCAATAAAATAATTTCTTAAGCAAACGACATTGATATTTAATTGTCTGTTTTGCCCTATTTTTGCCAAAATTATTTAAGCATGGAAACTGCAAAAAAATCTACTGGTTTATATTGGATATTGTTTTTCGTATCGATCGTTGCTGCTGTTTTTGTTTATAAAATTGGCGGTGGTTATTGTTCAATGGTATTACCATTCAATGTTACTTTTTTTGCCAAGGCTATGGATTTGATGTAATCCATTAGCCTTCTCCCCCAGGTTATTTATTTTAAACTGTTGATGATAATTGCAAAATCTGTTGCAATTAATGAGGCTCCGCCTACCAGCCCACCATCTACATCCGGCTGGCCAAATATTTCTTTTGCATTGCCCGCTTTTACACTTCCGCCATATAAAATAGAAACGCTTTCAGCCAGTTTATCACCATACTGAGCAGCCAATACACTGCGAATGTGTGCATGCATTTCCTGTGCCTGTGCACTTGTGGCTGTTTTGCCGGTACCAATGGCCCAGATTGGTTCATAAGCAATCACAAAATCAGTAAGGCTCTCTGCTGATAAATGAAATAAACTTTCTTTCAATTGATTTTCTACATAACTGTTTTGCGTACCTGCTTCCCTGATATCCAATGCTTCCCCACAGCAAAAGATGGGTTTTAATCCATACTCAAAACAAAGGTTTACTTTATCCGCCAACTCCTGGTTCGATTCATTGAAGTATTCTCTCCGCTCACTATGCCCGATAATTACATAAGGGACACCAATACTCTTTAGCATCTCTACACTTACTTCGCCGGTATATGCACCCGACACTTTACTATAACAATTTTGTGCTGCAACATACACTTTAGGCTTACCGGCAATCTTCGCCTCTATATTCATCATATAAGGAAACGGCACTCCAAAAACTGCCTCCTGGTTTTCCTTTAATTCAAGGGGCGACGACAGCAGGTCAGTAATTAAGGTTTCTGCCTGTTGCAGGGTAAGGTTCATTTTCCAGTTAGCCGCAGCTATTTGCTTTCTCATGTTGATGGTTGTTTTGTTTTTTGTTAAAGATTGGTATAAAGTAATTTGAGCATTTCTTTTTCTTTATCTGACAGGTGGTGACCTTTTAATTTTTTCCAGTTATCAATATCTTTTAATGCCTTTTCAAAGTTATATCTTTCTGAGCCCCAGGAGAAATCAGGAACAAGTTTTGGTGGAAAACCGGCGTCAAAAATATTACAGCATACCCCTACGGTAGTTCCTGTATTGAAAGAAGTATTAATAGCTGACCTGCTATAGTCACCCATCAGTAATCCACATTTTAATCCTACGGTTGTATAATCCTTTATTGCATGCTGCCATACTTTTACATCACCGGCAGTATTCTTCACATTAGAATTGGATGTACCTGCTCCCAGGTTGCACCACTCCCCTATTACACTATCCCCCAAATAACCATCATGCGCCTTGTTACTAAACCCAAACATCACAGCATTTTTAATTTCACCACCGGCAGTACAATAAGGGCCAATTGTGGTAGCTCCGTACACTTTGCTACCCATTTTTAAAACCCCGCCTTCGCACAATGCAAAGGGGCCACGTATTGTACAACCTTCCATTACTTCGGCATTTTTACCAATATAAATTGGGCTGGTAGCTGCATTTAAAATACTATGCGATACGATAGCACCTTCTTCAATAAAAATATTACCAGGTGATACAGCCTGGTTAGAAGCAGGTAGGGGCTGCGATTGCCTTCCCGAAGTTAACAGGTCAAAATCGTGCCGCAATGCCCAGTCATTGAATTGAAAAATTTGCCAGGGATATTCAATCACCCTGTAATCGATGTTTTCACCGAGCTCGTTTTCATTCATTCCTTTTGCAATTAATTCAGCCGTTTTTTTTGTAGGGATAATATTTGCTTTGAGGGAAAAATCAGCAGGCTGCTGAGTTATAAAACCCTTTGCAAAAAGCAGGTCCCATTTTTCACGGATAGTCAAAATGCCTACACGAATGTCTGCGGCATTTCTTGTTGCGGTGAAAGGATATAAACTTTCACGTACTGAACTATCGTTGAAATGGATCATTATTGCTTCGAAATTACAATTGAAATAAGTGTTATCCCAATTAGCTTTAGATTATCGGTCAGACAGTAATAAATTAAACAAAAGTCCCCCCGGAAAAACCGGGGGGACTTAAAGTATAGCCATGAAAAAAACAAACTTTAGTAAATGTACTAATTCGCTTTCTTTTCGTATCTCTTTTTAAACTTGTCAATACGGCCTGCAGTATCCACCAATACATTCTTACCGGTATAAAACGGGTGAGATGTATTTGATATCTCTAATTTAATTACAGGATACTCTTTGCCATCTTCGTGCTTGATTGTTTCATTTGAATTAGCAGTAGAACGACTTAAGAAAGTAGTACCATTACTCATATCTTTAAAAACTACAAAACGGTAATTTTTGGGATGCAAATCTTTTTTCATAATTGTAAAAGTTTGTGCATGGATTTTGCCATGCTGTTTTTTAAGAGTGCAAATGTAGGGCAATTTGCTAAAAAAACAAAAGCTAATTGGCTTTAAAAACCAGGGCAAATCTATTATATTAACGGGAATGGCAAAATATGTCAGCTTTAAGGGTAATTAAGGGAAGAACAGAGACTAAATTAAATTATTAACCCCACCTGTATTATTATTACAGCCAACTACGCATTTATCGCTGCCAACCAAATATTTAATTGAATATAACAAGACGATTTTTCGATCTTTATCTTTGGTGGTAATGAGCATTTTAGTTGAATGCCTTATTCCGATTTGATAAATAATATCCCCAATTTAATATTGTTCTACATATTGTGCAGGTAAAGCTTAATTGAAAAACTATAGTTGATAAGCTGCCGGATAGCAACGGAAAGCCCGGTGAGGATTTTGTGCGGCGGGTTTTGTGCCGGACTTGCAGTGGATAGCCGGGGTAAATGCTGAAACGGAATTGATGCTGATAGCCATAAAATTGGATTTAAAAACGAAGTACTCCAGGTTTTTAAATTTTCAATAAATTAAAAAGTATTTTTATTACATGTTTATAAAAAAAGTGATTGGTTTTATTATAATAATTGGTTTTGTGAGACCGGCATCTTTTGCCCAATCAAGGGTTATTGACAGTTTAATTAACTGGACAAAGATTCATCCTGAAATTGACTCTGCCCATTTAGTTACACTGCACCGGATTAGTTACCGGCTTAGTGAAAAAGACGTAAAAAGGTCTTTTAGCTATTATGAAAAAGTGGTGGCACTAAGCGACAGCCTAAACTCGACTTATGGAAAAGCACTGGCACAAATTAACCTGGGTATTTTGTTGTATACATCCGCAAATTTTGATGCCAGTAACCGGGCTTATTTTAAAGCGATTGATTATGCAGAGGCTTGTAATGCAATGCGGTTAAAGGCGGTATCGCTCAACAATATTGGCGACAATTTAAAAACACTGCAGGATTTTGAAAAATGCAGGAAATATACCAACGAGGCAATTGAAATTAATAAGGAATTAAAATCGTGGCGGGGTGTTGCCATTAATTATGAATTACTACAGCAATGCGACCTGGAAGAAGAACAATTTAATGAGGCTAAAGCCAACCTTACTGCAGGTATGCCTTTTGCATTGCTGGCTAATGACAGTTATGTGCTTTCGCAGTTTTATGTTGGCTTTGGTAAAGTACATGCGCACGAGGAGAATCTGGATTCGGCAAGATATTTTTTTGGGTTGGCGCTGGAGCAGGCAAAACAACAAACCGATGTTAGGAACGAATATTTGGTTTACCTGGCGCAGGCAGAATACCTGCAGGATTTACCTGGGGCCAAAAAGATTGTATTGCTAAATAAAGCACTGAAAATTGCAAAGCAAACGAGCTACCTGGAAGGTGTATCCAACGCTGCCCAGCAATTATCCAACGTGTATGATGAAAGAAAAAATAAGGATTCGTCTTTATTTTTTTACAGGGTTTACCGGTCTGCAGCCGACTCATTATTTTCTGAACACAATAAACGAAATGTTATTATAAAGGAATCGGAATGGATATTAAAAAGAAAAGAAATTGAGAACACACATTTAAGGGAATTGTCGCAATTACAGAATAAACGTATCAATATAACGAATGGGTTATTGCTGGCAGTATTACTATCATTGCTGCTTACTATTGCTATTGCAATTATTATTTACAGAAGCAACAAATCAAAAAAAGAAAGATCAGAATCAGAGTTAAAACAAAAAATTACAGAGATACAAATGCAGGTGCTGCGGGCACAAATGAACCCTCATTTTATTTTTAACAGCCTTAACAGCATTGAAAATTTTATGATGCAAAATGAGAAGCGGCTTGCAAGTGATTATTTAAATAAATTTACCCGGCTAATAAGAACAATACTGGATAGCAGCCTTAACGAATTGATACCGCTAACAAAAGATATGGAAGCGCTGCAACTGTATATTGATTTGCAACAATTGAGGTTTAATAATAAATTCAGGTATCATACAAATATTGACCTGTTGCTGCAAAACGGAGATTATAAAGTACCCTCACTAATTATACAGCCTTATGTGGAGAATGCAATTGAGCATGGCATTGCACATTCAGAAAGGACAGATTGTTATATAAGCATTTCTGCCACTTTACAAAAAGAATATATTGTGTATGTTATTGAAGACAATGGAATAGGCAGAAAGCAGGCTGCTGCATATAATGAAATAAATAAACGTCACCATAAAAGTGTTGGACAAACGATTACAGCAGACAGGATCCGTATTTTTAACGGGTCGGCTGATATGGGTGATGATATTGTAATTGAAGACTTATACGATGCCGACAACTTACCTGCCGGAACCAGGATAACTGTAAAAATTAAAATACTTTAATATGGAAAAGATTAAAGCAATTATTATTGATGATGAGTTGAGCAGTTTGCAAAACCTGCAGCAAAAGCTGGTGGAGTTTTGCCCATCGGTACAGGTAATAGCTACTGCACAAAGGCCGGAGGAAGCTATACTGCTCATCAATCATCATAAACCGGATGTGATTTTTTTAGATATTGAAATGCCCAAAATGAGTGGTTTCAGGATGTTGGAAGAATTGGGTGAAGTTGATTTTGAAATTATTTTTACAACTGCATATAATCATTATGCAGTAGAAGCCATCAGGATAGCCGCCTTCGATTATTTGCTGAAACCAATTGCCATTAAAGATTTGCAGCAGGCCGTTGAGCGGTTGAACAGCCTGCGGAATTACCAGACAAAAGAAAAGATCGATATACTTAAATCATCCATGAGCGATAAAAAAACACAGGAAGATAAAATCGCCATTTCTACCAGTGAAGGCCTGGAGTTTATTCCGATAAAAAATATCCTGCACATAGAATCGAGCAGTAATTACAGTAAGATTTTTTTCCAAAATGAGAAAACACTTATCGTAACCAAGTTGCTGAAAGATTTTGAAGACATGCTTGTTCCCTACCATTTTTACCGCATACACAATTCGCATTTAATTAACCTCAACTATATACAAAAATATATTCGTGGCAATGGCGGCCGGGTAATTATGCAGGATGGAACTAATATAGAAGTAGCCCGAAGAAAGAAGGAAGAATTTTTGAAGATGATTGCGGGGTGAGGAGGGCAAGTTCATGGTTGATAGTTGATAGTATTTGAATGTATTTAAAAAGTTCTTTAATGTTGATATTGACAAGTGTCTTACAAAATATTTTTTATTCATCGACTGAGTTACCTCCGAAACTATGAACTATGAACCATGAACTATAAACCATCAACCACCAAACAACGATCAACCTTTAACCCCAAACCCTAAACCGTCTCAAACCAACTGATGCGTTTGCTTAATAATCCCCATTACAAATACACTTTGTACATGCCCCATGTTTTCTATCTGGCTTAGTTTGTTTACATGAAAATCGTAGTAGGCATTCATATCTTCTGAAACTACTTTTAGCATAAAATCAAACTCGCCGGAAATATTATAGCATTCAATCACTTCATTCAATGCATGGATGGTTTCAATAAATTTTACGCCAGCTTTTTTGCTATGTTCTTTCAGCGATACATAACAGATCACCATCAGCCCTTTTTT
>JANMVB010000511.1:0-6289 GCA_031392305.1 Ferruginibacter sp. | reverse complement strand
CCGGAAGTATCATACTTCATCACAGATTTTAACGCCACAGGAAATACCTGTACCGAAGGCTGATCATATACTCCACGGTTAAGAATAAAGGTTTTACGCAGCGTATCATTTTCACCCATTACAGATACGGTTAGGTTGCCGGTATCTTTTTTATTTATAAATGAAAGCATGGTTTTCGCTTCCACATCGCTGATGGAAAGTACAGGGTTTTTTGCAGGCTTTGATTGCATTACATCACCTTCGTATCCCACTTCTTTTGTATTATTAAAAAAGGCAAACAACTGGTAATAATCTTTTTGAGAAATGGGGTCATATTTATGATCATGGCATTGGGCACACTCTACGGTTAAGCCCATCACGCCTTTGCCAAATGTTTTTGTTTTATCCAGGATGTATTCAATCCGGTACTCCTCAGGAATTACGCCACCCTCTTCCGTATATTTATGATTGCGGAAAAATGCGGTGGCCAGTATTTGTTCTTTGGTTGCATTGGGCAACATATCCCCGGCAATTTGCCAGGTTAAAAATTTATCATAGGGCAGGTTTTTATTAAAACTATAAATCACCCAATCACGCCAGGCCCATTGCGTCCTTACATTATCATCCTGGTATCCATAGCTATCAGAATAGCGGGCTACATCCAGCCAGTGTACTGCCATTTTTTCCCCATACACAGGCGAATTCAATAATTCATTTACCGCTGTTTCATAAGCATTAACGCTTTGATCAGCCATAAATTTATCCATCACTTTTTCTGAGGGTGGCAGCCCTGTAAGATCCAATGAAACCCTTTTTAGCAAGCGTTCCTTATCAGCTTCTTCATTATGGGCAAGACCGGCCTGTTCCTGCTTTTCTCCAATAAAATAATCGATTTCGTTTTTAGCCCATTTGGTATCCTTTATGGTTGGCAAAGTTGCTTTTACAGGTTTTGTAAATGCCCAGTGTGGTTCATACTTTGCGCCTTGTGCTATCCATTTTTTAAACAGGGCTATTTCATGGGCAGATAGTACACCCAGGTGTGCTTCAGGTGATGGCATCTGGTAAGCAGAGTCGGTAGAGATGATACGCTTGTAAACTTCCGACAATTCGGGTTTGCCTGCAACGAATGCAAAAGCACCTTTGGTTTCCTTTAAAGGGGCAAAGGCTGAGTCAGGAATATCAAGCCTTAAACCTGCTTCCCTTTTATTTACATCGGGGCCATGGCACTTAAAACACTTGTCGGATAAAATAGGGCGTATGTGAAAATTGTAACTCACCTTATCCGGCATTGAGCCGCCATCGGCTTTGTTGATGCAGGCTACCCAGGTGCAAACTGTTGCAAACAAAAAAATAAGGATGAGAAGAAGTTTTATTTTCATTATTCAGGCAATGTGGTTATTTGATAAATGATAATGGATAAATAATAATTGATAATGGATAAATGATATTTAATATTTTACCATCCTGCGTTGTTATTACTGTTGTAGTTAATTCTAATGTATTCTATCTTGTTGCTTTTATAAAATGCGGGTAAAGTTCCACATTGGTATATCGTACAAGGGAGTGACACAACGATGTTTAATTGAAATACAAATGCCTGTTCCACAAAAATTAAATATATACATTCAATTAAGCTAATTCACTCTTCTAAAGTTATTGTAATTTTTTAAAGTTTCTACCGGTAAATATAGCGGGTATAATTTTTTGTATTTTGATGCCAAACGCCATCCGCTGTAAAAATTAAAGCGTACATATTTTTTTAACCTTACAAATTTAGTACACATGCAAAAATTCGCATTACTTGCCAGGCTTGAAGCCAAACCTGGCAAAGAACAGGAAGTAGCCGACTTTTTAAAAAGCGCCCTGCCGCTTGTACAAGACGAGCCAGATACCGTAAATTGGTACGGCCTGCAAATAGGTGCAAGCACCTTTGGCATATTTGATACTTTTGAAACGGAAGATGGCAGAAAGACACACCTGGAAGGTAAGGTGGCTGCAGCTTTAATGGCCAATGCCGGTACATTACTTTCCAGCCCGCCTGTGATAGAAATGGTGGAACTGCTGGCAGTTAAATGAGGTATAAAAACATTCTTTTGAATTGGCTGGCATTGAAACCAGCCATTTTTTATTACAGCAAATTATACCCACCCCCGATCATTCAATGAAATGATCGCTTTTCATTTTTGTACATAAATATCCACACAGTGCCGGAAGTACCGTGCGCTAATTTTTACAGTATATCACTATCATATCACAGCGTACAATTAATATGAGGTGGACAATAAAAAAGTTTAAACAAAACCGGTATTTATTTAAGGCACAGAAATTGGAAATTTCTTGTAAAATCTTTCACCTAAAAAATAATTTTATGGGATCTTACAAAAATTTAGAAAACGAAGAAGGCATTGAAAAATTGAAAGAACTTGCAAAGTCTATTGACGTGTGCATGTTTGCAAGTAATCTGTCTGCCTACCCAATTTCTGTGCGGCCAATGAGCACCCGGGAAGTGGATGAAGATGGTACAATTTGGTTTTACAGCCGGGAACAAAGTGATAAAAATGCGGAGATAGAAGCTGATGGCAGGGTTCAGTTATTTTATGGCAACCTAAGCAGCTCAGAGTATTTAAGTGTTGCCGGAAATGCAACTATTATTAAAGATGAAGCAAAGGCCAAAGAACTGTGGAGCGCCTGGGCCAAAACATGGTTTAACGAAGGGCCTGAAGACCCACAGCTTACCATTATAAAAGTAGAACCGGTGGATGTACATTACTGGGATACAAAAAATGGCCGCATGGTAAGCCTGCTAAAAATAATGGCAGGAGCTATTACCGGAAAAGAAATGGAAGTAGGCGTTGAAGGCGAGATAAAAGTATAGTTGTAAAAAGTTTCATTGAGGGCCGGTCATTATTTTTTTAAGGGAAAAATGATGTCTGGCTTTTTTGTTTGCACAAGCGCAGAACAATTATAATGCCCGGAAAAAGTAGGAATTTTTCAAATACATTTTTTACCGGGCATTTTATCAATGTTCATCATCGTTGCAAATATGATTTTGTCATTTATCCTTTTGGGTAAAAAGGATAAATGATCACACTTGTACTGAATACCTTTGTGGTACTTTTCTCACCGGTAGTATGTTGTGGCATATTCATCTCAGAATGATCAAGTGTTACCACGTAAAAAGTTTTTCAAGATCAAGTTTTTGCCAGCCACGGATTTTTTCGAGATTTAATATTTCTACCTTTCTAAATTCTATGGGGTGGCTTTCTGCCTGTAAGGCTATATATCCTTTTGTTAGCGGGGTATCATCTTTTTTTATCCAGGCTGCGGCATTGGTAATATGGGCCCTCTCCCAGTCGTAATCTTTACTTACAAAACCGCCACCCACTTTTGGTTTGGTGTAGGTAAGTACCTTTTCTCCATTTATAAAATGATGGATAATTGAATCCCCTAATACAATCACATCTGCAGTAACCCACTGATCGCCATCGTATGTTTTTGAAGAAGATTGAATGATATGATCCATAAATACTTTTCCATCATACTCTACCGTAGTGCCGGGGGTACATAGGTTTCCGGTGGGCCGGCTACCTTTTCCCAGGCCGCCTAAATATTGTACCTCCAGTGATACAGGGAAACTCTGATCAATTTCCATACTTGCGGCAGATTGGGAATGTATCATCACCCCGCTGTTTCTTACATTCCATATTTCTCCACCGGGTGTTTGCTCGCCGGTAAACCTGTACTCTATTCTTAAGAGATAATATGAGAAAGGTGTGCGGTAATACATATGACCATACTCGGTAGTAAATTTTTTATAGCCATCATAATTTACTTTGATGATACCATCCTGCACCTGGAAGGTATTTTTATAATTTTCATTGATGGGATAGCCGGCGATTTTTATATCCCACCCATTAAAATTTTTTCCATTGAAGAGGGATACAAAATCATATTTCTTTTGTTTTTTCTGAGCATCTGCAGTTGCTGTTGTAAAACAACCGAACAGTAATACAATAAAAATTCTGGCGTAAAAATTCATGGCTTAGTTTTTTAGATTTTTTTTACAAGGCAACTAATCGAAGTGATTTTCACTTAAATGTAAAACAATTTTCAGTGTGAATGCTCGATCAAATAATGCAGGAAAAGTACCACATAGTTATATCGTACAAGTGTGATCATTTATCCTTTTTACCAAAAAGGATAAATGACAAAATTATATTTGCAACGATGTTTATCAGGGTTACAATGCCCGGACAAAAATTTTTATTTTATTTTTTCACCTTTTCGTTTAAAGCAAATGCTACGTAGGTATCACCCGACAGGGTGTTTAATTTACCGCCACCACAGGCAATCACTATGTATTGTTTTCCATTTACCTGGTACACCGACGGGGTAGCAAAACCACTTGCAGGCAGGGTAGCCTGCCACAATAATTTACCGGTACGTTTATTAAAAGCCCTGATTTTACTATCGCTTGTAGCTGCAATAAACACAAGCCCACCGGCAGTTACAGCGGGGCCGCCATAATTTTCTGTACCGGTCATAATTCCTTTTTCTTTCAAAAACTTTGTTTCACCCAACGGAATTTTCCATTCAATTTTTCCGGTATTTAAATTGATGGCATTTAGCGTACCCCAGGGCGGACGGATAGCAGGCCAACCTTCTGCAGTTAAAAATTTATTATAGCCGGTGCCGGTGTAAGGAAGGTTTAAAAAACTATCCACCAATACAGGCTGCGAAAATTTCTTTTGCTGATCGGTTTTATTCTCCAGCACAAAAGAGGCAATGGCACTTCTTTCTTCCTGCGTAAATTGTTTAAAGGCAGGCATCATCCTTCGGCCACTTTGCAGCAACGCATCAAAGGTTGCAGCGGTGTATTTAGTTTGAATATTTATCAGCGTCGGATTGTTGCCGCTTCCCTGCCGCTCTGCTCCGTGGCAACTCATACAAACAGTGGTGTATAAACGCTTACCAGCTTGTTGCCAGTTTTCATGCTTTGGTGTTTTGTTATCTACGTCTTTCATTTGCAATATCCAGGGCATTTCGTTGGCGTTTACATATAATAACCCGGTCTCTTTGTCAAATGCCGGTCCGCCCCATTCAGCACCTCCATCATAGCCCGGAAAAATAACCGTTCCCTTTTTTGAGGGTGACATAAATGAACCATTGCTTAACCCTGCCAATTTTAATTTTATTGCTGTTTGTTCTTCTGCACTGATTAAATTATTCACTTCACTTTCAGTAAAATGCTGCCGTACAAATGATTCAGGGAGTGTTGGCCGTGGCTGTGTTGGTGAAAGTTTTTCGCCTGCTAAATCTGTTGCTACCGATACGGGTACTTCCTCTATTGGGAACAAAGGTTTGCCGGTTGTTCGTTCAAACAAATAAATATATCCTGTTTTGGTGGGCTGCGCCACTGCTTCCACTTCTTTACCATCTCTTGTTACAGTTACCAATGCCGGTGGGGTGGGCAGGTCTTTATCCCACACATCATGATGCAGTTGCTGAAAGTGCCATATTTTTTTTCCGGTAGCAGCATCCAAAGCAAGCAGGCAATCGGCAAAAAGATTGTTGCCTTTGCGCATGCCTCCATAAAAATCATAAGATGCCGAACCTGTAGGTACAAATAAAATCCCCTTTTTTTCATCAAGGGTAAACCCACTCCAGCAGTTGGCACCGCCGATATTTTTCCAGGCATTGGGGTCATCCCATGATTCATAACCTTCTTCGCCGGGATGTGGTATCGTATGAAAGATCCATTCCTGTTTTCCGGTGTGGACATTATATGCCCGGATATGGCCCGGCGCAGCATTGGGCCCTTCATCCACACGGGAGCCGATGATTATAATGTTTTTAAAAATCACTCCCGGAGAGGTGTTTGTGATAAAGAGATTTTTTACATCACGGCCCAGCCCTTCATGTAAATCAATTTTACCATTATTACCAAATGTGGTGATTAATTTTCCTGTGATGGCATCTATTGCATGGAGGTAAGAACCCGCCGTAAAAAATATTCTTTTATCCTTTTCATCATTCCAATAAGTGATACCACGAATATTGTTCATTATAAAAAAAGAAGTATTTCCGGCTGCTGAATCAAGCGGATCAAAAACCCATTTCTGTTTGCCGGTAGCTGCATCGGCTGCAAATATTTTTTGCATAGGCGTACTGCCGTACAATATGCCATCAACAACGATGGGGTTGCATTGTATCTGCGAATGATGGGCCGTATCAGCATCGCCGGTGTGATACCGCCAGGCTTCAGTTAACTCCTGTACATTATTGGTGTCAATTTGAGTGAGCGAAGAAT
>JANMVB010000486.1:0-2952 GCA_031392305.1 Ferruginibacter sp. | reverse complement strand
GAATTTTTTAGCTCACTTCGGGATATGAATATTGGGGCCGTAATAACAGATGCCGCCGGAAGACGGGATTGTGCACACATGTACCTGCCCCTGGCCAAAACCTTTCTAATACAATTCAGTGATTTGAATTCATCATTTTCTTTTTTTTCTTGATAAAAAAAAGAAACAAAAAAAATCAAGGCTGCATAAAAAAGGGCTAAAAATTTGAATGCTTGTCTAAAATGAAATTACTCACAGCATTGGAATATACCCAAACATATGTGCGACTTACGGGCTAACAATAAAGCCGGGCATTTGTAATATCAATTTCATTTCTTAACGACAATCATTCAAATTTTCTTAACGCCATTTTTATGAGGCCGTTCCTGAGCTTAGAGGTAAATACACATTTCTATTTACCAAATATTAAGTGGGTAAAGATCCACATAGGTATGCGGTACAAGTGAGTGACACAACGATGCTGCTCATTGCTTCCAGGCCTGGACAAAAAAAATTACCCACTATCTAAAAGGTGTTTTAAATTTATCGTTAACTTACTTCCTTAATTGTTTGCCAATGAACCGACGTAAAGCTTTACAAAATTTAATGGTTGTCTCGGGTAGCCTGATTACCCTGCCCGCCTGGATGGGATGCGGCAGCGGCGATACACCCGCCACACATTTATCTTCGTTTTCAATTAAAGAGCAGGAGCTGTTGGCAGCCATTGCAGACACATTTATTCCTGCCGGTAATTCCATTGGTGCCCTCTCAGTAGGTGTAGATAAATTTTTGCAAAAACTGATGGATAATTGTTATGAAAAAGAAGCGAAGGACAATGTAAAAATACAGTTGGCGGCATTAACAACTTCTGCCAAAACACTGCTTAAAAAATCATTTGCTGACTGCACCCAATTGCAACGGCAGGATATGTTATTGAAACTTTCTGCTTCAACCAATGTAGCAGAAAAAGATTTTTTTAAGCTCATTAAATCAGATACCATTCGGGGCTTCAACACATCGCAGGAGGTAATGCAAAAATATCTTAACTATAAAGTTGCGCCGGGCCATTATTATGGTTGCGTAGATTTAAAACCATCCACACATGCCTGATGATTCAGTAAAAAAAAGAACCTATGATGCCATTGTTATTGGCTCCGGGGCCAGCGGTGGCTGGGCCGCAAAAGAACTTTGCGATAAAGGTTTAAAAACACTGGTACTCGAAAGGGGCCGTGAAGTAAAGCATGGCATTGATTATCCTACAGCCTCAAAAGCGCCCTGGGATTTTGAGTACCGTGGCGCTGTGCCCATAGAAAAAAGAAAAGACTACCAGGGAGCCAGGAATGTTCGTGAAGAAACATTGCCCTGGATGTTGAAAGATGATGAGCAACCCTTCATACAGGAAAAACCTTTCCGCTGGGTACGTGGTTATCACATGGGTGGTAAGTCGCTGATGTGGGCGAGGCAAACACAGCGCTGGAGCGATTTTGATTTTGAAGGCCCGGCACGTGACGACTTTGCAGTTGACTGGCCCATTCGTTATAAAGACATAAAAGACTGGTACAGTTATGTAGAAAAATTCGCCGGCATTGCCGGCAATAAAGATGGCATTGCCGAGTTGCCTGATAGTGAAGTAATGCCGGGTTTCGAAATGAGTTGCATTGAACATTATTTTAAAGAAAGCCTCCAAAAAAATTTTAAAGACAGGCACCTCATCCAGGCCCGTTGTGCACATATTACCGATCCACAACCGGTGCATATTGAGCAGGGCAGAAGTAAATGCCAGAACCAAACCATGTGCAACCGGGGTTGTGTGTATGGCGGTTATTTCAGCAGCAATGCATCTACCTTGCCCTGGGCAGCCAAAACGGGCAACCTCACGCTGCGGCCGCATTCGGTGGTGCATTCAATTATTTATGATGAAGCAAAAGCGAAGGCTACCGGTGTAAAAATTATTGATGCCAACACCAAAGAAATGATGGAATTTTATGCGCCGGTTATATTTTTAAATGCCTCCACGCTCAACAGCAATGCTATTTTGTTAAACTCTACCTCAGCAAGATTTCCCAACGGGCTCGGCAATGATAATGGTTTGCTGGGTAAATATATTTCGTGGCACAATTACCGCGGAAAAGCAAATGCGCAATACGAGGGTTTTAAAGATAAAACAATCGATGGCCGCAACCCCAGCAACAGTTATATCCCACGGTTTAGAAATGTACGCAAACAGGAAATGGATTTTCTTCGAGGCTATGCCATTGGCATTGGCGGCGGCAGGGGAAATGCAGGCGCTGATAATTTGATAGGTGATGCGTTAAGGGAAAATATTTTGCACCCAACACCGGGCAACTGGAATGTGAGTAGCTGGATGATGGGGGAGTGTGTACCACTGGAAAAAAATCATGTACGGTTGCATACGGAGCTAAAAGATAAATACAATATTCCGCAACTGATTGTATCCTGCGAGTGGAGTGAAAATGATGACAAGATGGTAGCAGATTATGTACAGCAATCGAAAGAAATGTTTGAAAAAGCAGGCTTCATCAACATCAAAGCAGAGGATACAAAATCGCCGCCGGGCTCTGATATTCATGAGATGGGGGGCGTGCGGATGGGGCATGATGCAAAAACTTCTTTGCTCAATAAATGGAACCAGTTGCATCACTGCAAAAATGTATTTGTTACAGATGGCGCCTGCATGACGTCAACCGGTTCACAAAACCCTACGTTAACTTTTATGGCGCTCACCGCAAGGGCTGTTGACCATGCGGTTGAAGAAAAAAAGAAGCTGAATATTTAGAAAAAAAAATGTTGGTCCGGGCTGCGAAGCAATGGGCAACATCGTTGCATCGCCCTCTTGTACTATGATATCATTGGGCGACGGCCCTGTACGCTTCCTGGAGCAGCAGGCGCTGCTGCGGGTCCATCGCCATCGCCTCGTTCGGCGCAATATTGAAAAATCCCGCATCGAAACAG
>JANMVB010000438.1:0-5807 GCA_031392305.1 Ferruginibacter sp. | reverse complement strand
GTGTCCCGACGAACGAAGTGGAACTCGGGAGCCCTTTTTTATGCAGCCTTGATTTTTTTTGTTTCTTTTTTTTATCAAGAAAAAAAAGAAAATGATGTCTTCAAATCACCGAATTGTTTTAAAAAGATTTTCCATAGTTGTAATGTGCGAAATATAAATCGCAGCTTATCTAAGCACTCTTTTACTGAATATCTATATGGATCATTTCCCACATTGTATGTATAAATACAGTTGATTTTTACAACCTCATTATTTTAAAATCAGTGGCTGCGGATTAAACCCTGCAGCCATTATTTTTTCCCTCCATTCACATAATGTTCCTTCATGATTTCAAATACTTTTTCTTTCAGCGCAGGGGCTTTTATATCAGCCGAAGAAACCGCCGGAAGAAAATGCATGCGTAACCTGGTAGGCAATAAATAAAATCCTTTTTCAATGGGTATCGCCTCTTTGGTGCCAAATATCACACAGGGTATCACATCTTTCTTTGTATTAATGGCAAGTTTAAAAGCGCCATCAAAAAATGGTTTCATCGGTTCGGCAGTACGGTTACGGGTGCCTTCGGGGTAAATACACATGTGCATGTTTTGCTGCAATACTTTACGCATGGCTTCAAAACTTTTGAGGCGGCTTTTAACATCGTCCCTGTCAACCAATACAGATCCCCTTGCGTAGAACCAGCCAAAGATGGGCACTTTGGCAAATGATGCTTTGGCAATTGTTTTATTTGGTCCCGGCACAAATGGCGCCGACAATGGCACATCCAGCAAGGCATTGTGATTATATACAATTACGTAAGCTTCCCCTTTTTTAAAATTTTCTCTACCGCTAACTTTTAAGGGGCAGCCCACCAGGTAAAGCCATGTTTGCATCCAGCAGCGGGATACCCAGATAAAATATGACTGGCCCTTTGGGTCTGGAATTAAATAGGCAATCATGGATGGGATAAAGATGATAAGAAAGGTTATAAAAAAAGTAATGAAAGCCCACACGGCCCATACCCTTCCAAAAATATCTTTTAATACACCGGTAAGGTTTTGCTTTTTCTCTTTGTGTGGATGTACAGTATCCATCATATAATGCTGGTTAATTAAGGTGTTAGTAATTTCCAGTCAATTGGCGCTAGGCCCTGGCTGGTTAGCAATTCATTTGTTTTTGAAAAGTGTTTGCACCCGTAAAAACCCTGGTAAACACTCAATGGTGATGGGTGTGCTGCCTTCATTACATAATGCTTTGTTTCATCAATTAAAGTTTGTTTTTCCTGCGCAAACTTACCCCACAATAAAAATACGATGCCTTTCTTTTCATCCGAAATTTTTTGAATCACTGCATCAGTAAAATTCATCCAACCAATTTTACTATGGCTTGCAGGCTCATTGGCCCTTACTGTTAGTATTGCATTCAGCAACAATACGCCTTGTTCTGCCCACCGGGTGAGGTTGCCATACAATACCGGCATGGGTGTGCCTGTATCTGTTTGAATTTCCTTATAAATATTTGCAAGGGATGGCGGTGGCTTTACATCGCCGGGAACTGAGAAACTAAGCCCATGTGCCTGGCCGGGATTGTGATAGGGGTCTTGCCCTAAAATTACTACCCGTACTTTATCGAAAGGAGTTTGATTAAAGGCATTAAATATAAGGGGGCCGGGTGGATAGATGGTTTTGCCGGCAGACTTTTCAGTTTTTAAAAAGGTAACAATCTCTAAAAAATAAGGCTTGGTAAATTCGTTTTTCAGTACTTCTTTCCATGAGGCTTCCATTTTTACATCCATCTGTAAAAGATTTAAGTAAAAGTACAAAAGGTATTGTAAACGTTAGCGGAACTTTTGATGTGAGTTGGATTACGCTACTAACAATTATTCAGGTGTGTCCCTTATATCAATGAAGGTATCATGAGGGGCTGTTTCATCACCACCAAAATATGGGTATAAGTAATAACCGGTAATAGCGGGGCCACCAATTGATCTGTCTACCGCAACGATGATTTTATTAATAGTAAAAGAGTATTCACTTTCTGAAATCGAAATTGCACAATCTATTTCCAGGCCAATGGCAACCGTAGTGATTTCCTTTATTTTACGCACACCATTTCCATAAACATAGGCATACAGTCGCAAAGCATTCCTGTTCCATGCCCACCCTACCCTGGCGCTGTTTTTATGGTGATCATTACCTTCTGAAAATCCGTACAGTTTATTAACGTCATACTGATTATCGGGATCAACTGTTTGGTAAATAGCAGAACTGTCAAACTTTACTTTAAAAGTCATTTTATCGTTACTGAAATTCTTAAAGATACTTTTATCGCTAAAATGCTGACCCTTTAAAATTGTATATCTTAAATAAGTATTGACTAAAGAAGGAGTGACATTTTTTTCCACTAAAATGCCTGGGTTTTCTTTCTTGCAGCTAAGGAGAAACAGCATCAAGGCTGCTACTATTAAAATTTTCACGATAAGGATTTTATGAACTTACGAAGGGATTAACTTCCTGGTTTTGAAAATAATTATTGCCTTGGAGAGGTTACATTATTTAAAACCTACTATGCAAAAATATAGAAAGGAAAAGTGCATCATTATAGATAAACCCATAGCAAAAATGTACGCATTTTACTACAACTATTGGAGTTGAAAACAAAGGGGATTATACTAATAAAGCTTCCGTAGGGAAGCTTTATTATTTTTTTAGATTACAAGCTGTGAGTGCCTGAACCTTACGACAGGCATGATTTGGCTCGTTTCAAGGAATTTTAAACCTTGTGTATTTAATCCGCGGCTGTTAAATTCTGCATTAATTGGTTGGTTGCATCACCTTACTCAAAAGTAAGCGGTAACAGCCTTTATTATTTTTATAAATTATTGTTATCAACAATCAGTTTGAAAAGATGACTAAGCGTTTTTAGAAATTTCGCTGTCTGCGTTAATGGCTTTATGCCGGCGTTTACCTGTTGCAAAGGATTGTTGATTTCCTGATTAAAGATGCAAAGCTATCTGCTCTTAACCTATGACGACTATCATCATTTTATTTTTTTCAGAAAAGTTTTTTAGTGTTAAATTAACCCGACAATTAAATAATTTCGCCAATTCCTATGCTTCGTTTTCGTAATAAATTTTGTAATATTTTCTGCCATCCGAATCGGTACCTTTTTCTATCAGGTCTTTATTACCGTGGATATAAATATGGAAATTTTTATCCAGTTTTAAAATGCTTTTAAAAACCCTCGCTTGTTTTTTTACTGCCTGGTTGGATATATCAAAAGTATTATCCAACACCAAATTATGTTCGGCAGTATATTGCTGTTTAAAATTATTGAAGCTGTCAATTACTTCGCTGTGCTGAAATACATCCTGCAAAAAATCTTCTTCTGCAAAATGATCGTTCTTCTTAAAATAACTGATCGATTTATTGAGGTAATCAATTTTATCTGCCTTGGTGAGATCAAAAACTTCGGGCATTCTTTCCGTTACAAATTGTTTTGCTACATCTAAATAATCTTTGGTAAAGTGAAAGCTATCCTGGCAACTGATCAACTTTAAAAAATCATCCATCCAGTATTTTGCCTCTTTCGATTTGTTGGTATTATCCAGTACTGTTATTATAAAATCATTTTGCTGCGTGGTATTAAACACCATACAGGCTTTATCCACTTCATTGATATTAATACCGGCATCTAACTGGTACCCGTAATGGTTTTCAAGCTTTTGCAGTTTAATAAATGTATCTTTTATTTCAGACTTATAAATGCCAATGGCATCTACACTTTCACCTTCGAAAGTACAGCCGGTAAACAAGGTGATAAACAATTCGCCGCCGGCAATATTTGGATGCTCAGATTTATCGTAAAGGGCCAATGCAATTTTTTCTGACACTTCTTCAAACCCTGCAGTATCATTGAACAGGCCGGTTACAAAACTTTTTACTTCGTTAAGATCTTGTTGTACCGGATGAAAGAAATTATAAAATTCTGCCACCTTACGAAACGGGTCTATAAAATATTTTAAAAAGCTTTCTTCCTGTTCTTCATCAAAAGTTGTAAAAATTTCTTTTGAAATATATACACCCTCACCCCTGCTTTTATTACCAACAAAATGAATGGCCATTTTTTTTATAGCAACTGTTGAAAAGTCGATCATCGTATTAATCGTTTTGATTAGTGTTCTGTAGTGCTCAACCGTCAGGATTTGAATATGATTTGAAGTCTCTTATAATTTTAAACTCGCTTTCTTTTCTATCAATAAGGACTTCAATTTTTATGGTTCTGTAAGCGTTTAGATAGCTTCCACCGCTTAGAGCAGGTTCCCATGGTGACGACATTCTCAATAATTGAATTGCAGGTGCAGTCAACATATTATTTCCCTTAAGAACTTCAATCTTGCATATTAATCCTGTCTTTGTGACAATAAATTTCAAAAAGATTGAGTCGTGAAATTTTTGTGTCGTGTCAGGAAGGTTTTGGCTAATTGAATTAAAGTCAAAGTTTTTTTGCGCATATTTAAACCATTCTGACGAAAACCCTTTAAATGTCGCCAAAATCTCAACTTTTGTGAAAATGTATTTTCGTTCGTAGTCTGTTAATTTGCATTCGGGGTCAAGAGATTTTTTAGTCTTGGATGTCTTTGGCGTTTCGATAACATTTTGTGCTAAGGAAGTGTCTATCAAAATAAAAATTATAATTGATATAAATGCTACCGCCTTGAATAATTTTTCAAACTTCATGAGGATTGAAATGTCGGTTTAAAATAACGCACAACTAGTAGCTGTAAATAACTAAACAATGTTGCAAATATAATGTGGAGAAAAGTACCACACAGGTATTACGTACAAGGGAGTGACACAACGATGTTCACCAATGATACAATGTTGGTCAAAAAAAATTTTGCATTGCACATTAACTTACATCTCCGCCATTAAAAGCAGCCATTACTACAATAAACTTTTTTGAAAAATTCAACCTGTTATGCCTGGAAAATAAATGCATAACAATGAGGCAAAATTAATAGCGGCGACGGTCGTTGTTAAAACCTCCGGAAGGTTTATTGTACCCTCCACCTCCACCACCACCACGGTTTGGTCCCGGGCCACCGGGCCTGTTACCGGGTGCACTGCTTCTTTCCTCTGCTTCTTTAACTACCAATGGTTTTTTCCCGAGGGAAATATCGTTCATGCTTTCTATCGCATCTTTTGCTTCGGTGCTATCGGGCATTTCAATAAAGGCAAACCCTTTACTTTTACCCGTCTCTTTATCAATGGCGACTTTGGCTGAAGTTACAGTGCCAAATTTTTCAAATATTTCTTCCAGCTCCGCATCATCAAGATCATAAGGTAAGCCGGCTACAAAGATTTTCATTTTGCTAAATTTTGGTAAAAGTACATAACTTAAATGTCTTTGCTACATAATACAATATGAAATTATTATGTATTGTGATTGGCTGCAAATTAATATCCCTGTTGTAATTTTTTTGCTGATACTTTATGCAATGCGGCACTGAAATTTAAAATACATTACAGATTTTGCTGCCGCCATTCATCTTCCAGGATACTCATTTCTATCATGCTCCACCATTTTTTTTGATACCATAGTACGTCCCTGTTAATGCCTTCAATGGTAAAACCGCTACGTTCATAGCACCTTGTTGCCGTTAAATTATTATCATACACACCCAGGCTAATACGGTGCAGGTTCAATTCGTCAAAGGCAACTTTTATCGCAGCTTTTACCATTTGCTGGCAACAGCCTTTTCCACGTTCTCCCGTATTACCTACCAGCACCCTGGTAAGCCTTGCCGAACGGTTTTTCCAACTAAT
>JANMVB010000381.1:0-9624 GCA_031392305.1 Ferruginibacter sp. | reverse complement strand
TCACGAGCTGAACGAACTGGAAAATAAATTACCCCGGGTAAAAAACTTTCATGTTACCAACAAGGAAGTGGGCAACAAAATTATTTTTCTGCGTAAGCTGGCGGCTGGTGGAAGTGTGCTTAGTTTTGGTATACATGTGGCCCGTATGGCAGGTATGCCCCCGGACTTAATAGAACGGGCAAACGAAGTTTTATTGCAACTGGAAGAGAGCCGCAACACCAATGAAAATGACAAAGCCCCAAACCTCAGTAACAGTATAAAAAAATTAACGCTCCCTAAAATGCAACTAAGCATTTTTGATGCCCACTCCGCCACCTTTGAAGAAATACGCACCCTGCTTGATGCAGTAGATATCAACCGGCTGACACCGGTGGAAGCATTGCTGAAATTGCAGGAGATAAAGGCGAAGGTGAAATAATGGCCGCCCCCATCCCCTAAAGAGGAGAAATTAACGGAGAGATTTTTTATAATTTATCTATTTACTATTTTAGTGAGTCGAAATTTCTTTTTTACAAGCATTTTTTTTCATGGGATCCATGAAAAACTTCTGCCGGTTAACAAATAAATTTTTTTAGAAAGCTTTTAAGATAATCAGAAAAAGCAGGTATAATAATTAACCCATGCGGAATATAAAGAGGATTTACAATTTGGTATGGTTTATAGTATTGCGCAAATTACCAATAGCTCTGTCTATTGAAAAATCAATGGAGATGCTTGTCCCTTTTACACTTTCCACAGTAAAATTTGCGGCAATATCAACACTTAAACCTTTCATCAATTTCATTCCCAATGCATTCACTTTAGCAGGGTCAAAATCTTTTGGCAAACCAATCCCGTCATCAGCAACCGTAAATTTATAGTGATAAGCACTTGTACTTTTGATAGAAATTATTATAACCCCCGGCTTATTATAAGGGAAAGCATATTTCACAGCGTTGGTGATGGCTTCATTTAAAATAAGGCCCAGGGGCACAGCAAAAGAAATATCCAAATCTAACGGCTCCAGGTCTAATTTAAATTGAATTCTTTTGCCTGTATCGAAGCTCTCGGCAAGATAGCTCACCAGCTCATGTAGGTAAGCGGGCATATTAATGCCGGTAAGATTATTTTCCGGCTGATACAATTTTTGATGAATCAGCGACATCGCATATACACGGTGCTGGCTGATTTTAATTGCTGTTAAAGCTGCGCCATCAAGATAAAGTGACTGTGACTCCAGCAGGCTGTTGATGGTGTGTAAATTATTTTTTACCCGGTGGTGAATTTCTTTCAGCAGCCATTCCTTTTCTTCTACCAAATGGTGCAGGGAAGAATTTTTTTGATTGATCATTTTTTGCTGCACTTTCATTTTAGCGTTTTGCCGAAAAATTACAAACACCAAAATCATAAGCAGCAACATAAATATTGAAATGATAATTGCGTACCGGATAATATTGGATTTATCTTTTTCAAGCGCAACTAATTTTTCCGCTTCAATCAACGGCTGTATTGAGCTTAGTTGTATCATGCGTTGGCGTGCCCCATATATTTTTGCATCGCTTGTTGCTTTCTGAATAAAGCGTGATGCATTTTTTACATCTCCCTCTTTAAATAATATAGAAGCAAGGTTAAATATGGCAGAGGTTTCTTTGGTAGATGACTCAATATCTGCAATTGCAGCTTTTGCCAAAAGTATAATAGCCGAATCTGTTTTTGCTGTCCGCACAAACACATCACTAAAGGTAGAATAAACAAGCGCTTTTTCATGCAGGCTGAGGTTTGGCCTCAGCAACAATTCACTAAAATATTCAGTGGCTTTTTTTATTTCACCAGCCCTTATTTCTTTGAGCCCGGCATAATAAACAGCTTCAAATGAATTGGGTGCAAACATCAATAGGCTGGAGTCAAGCAGTTTAAATGCCTCTCTGCTATATATTGTTGAGTAATAATTATCATGAATATAATCTGAAAGATCAAAATAACTCCTTGCTTTTAAATTATAGTATTCGGCCTTTTGGGCCTTATTCAAATAACCAGTAACAACAAGGCTCAATGAATCAAAAACTTCTTTAAACATGCCGGACGAAAGCAGCACAAAATTCATTTTGATCCTTGAGTAACCAATCAGCCCGGCATCATTTAATTCAGCAGCAGTTTGTTGCAATTTGCCTGCATAGAAATAGGCAGAGTCAAAATTAAAAGAACAGTACTCATCATACAATTCAAGGTAATGGTTGTATTCAGCGGGTTTGTTTATTAAATAATTTTTTGCGTGTATATTTTTTATCCTGTTCTTTTTACTTCCATCAAATACACGTGACTGTGAAATTTTTGCATTCAAATTTTCAAGCCACTCCTTTTTCCCTTGCTGGCACCAGCAGGCAGTAAATAAAAAAAATGCAATATGCGTGCAGCAAAAAAATTTCATCCAGGTATTTTTATCATTCCTTGTAATGCAAAAGCAGGATAACATTATTTGCCTTTTTCTATTGAAAAATAATGCTGCTTTTGAATATTCAGTTTTTTTATTTTTGAATTAAGCGTTGATACATTCACATTAAGCAATTCTGCCGCACCACCTTCCCCTGATATTTTTCCCCGGGTTTTATTTAATGCAGCAATGATATGGTCCCGTTCATTTTGCTCAATAGATTTAATACTGTTGTGGGTAATAACAGCAATCCGTGCACTTCGTGCAGGCGTATCAGGCAGCAATACTTCTTCTATAACAGAGCCGGTAGTTATCAGCACACTCCGTTCAATAATATTTTCAAGTTCACGAATATTGCCTGGCCAGTCATAGCCAATCAACGCCTGTACTGCAGCTTCTGAAATACCGCTGATGCCCCTGCCGATAAGCCTGTTAAAATGATGTATAAAATGTATGGCCAATAATGGAATATCTTCCTTTCGTTCCCGTAATGGTGGCAGCATGATGGGGAATACATTCAGGCGGTAATATAGATCCATTCTAAAGCGGCCTTCAGCCACTTCTTTCACCAGGTTCTTATTGGTAGCTGCTATTATCCTTGCTTCTATTTTCACAGTGTCCTTACCTCCTATCCGTTCTATTTCTTTTTCCTGCAATACCCTCAGCAATTTCGACTGCAGCTCCACCGGCATCTCCCCTATTTCATCTAAAAATATAGATCCGCCTTTTGCCTGTTCAAACTTACCGATCCTTCTTTCGTGTGCTCCTGTGAAAGCTCCTTTTTCATGGCCAAATAATTCTGATTCAATCAATGTTGCAGGCAGTGCAGCACAATTAACTTTAACCAGCGGGCCATTTCTTTTTGATGATAATTCATGAATGCATTCTGCTACCTTTTCTTTTCCTGTTCCGCTTTCTCCCAGTATCAATACAGAAGTATCTGATGGTGCTACAACCAATACTGCATCAAGCATTTTTTGCCGGGCGGTACTGCTGCCGATTATATCTTTAAACGCATGAATTTTTGCATGGTCAACGGGGCTTTGCTGAATCGCCTGCAGCACTTTATTGCTGGTCAGGTTTTGTTCATGAAGGTACCAGGCAATATCCAGCGTAACTAGAATGTCTTTTTCTCTAAAGGGTTTTACCAGGAAGCCATGAGGTTTTGTTACTTTGGCAGCATCCAGGGTTTTCTGGTTTGAGTTGGCGGAGAGATAAACAAACCCAATCCTTTTTTCATTTAGTTTTTTAGCCAAATCAATACCGGTTAAGTTACCCTGTAAAAATATATCCAGTAATACCAGGTCGGGCATTTCCATCTCTATTAGTTCCAGGGCTACAAGCACTGATCTTGCAATTCCGGTTACATAATAACCGGATTTTTCCAGGATCATCTGCAGATTATTTGCTTCAATAAACTGATCCTCTACAATTAGAATTTTCTTTTTCATGAGAGGGAAATATTTATTTCTGTAATCGCTCTTGTAGATTTCTTTTTCAATAATTGTATTTCTGGAAAAATCACTTCAACAATGGTCCCATGATGGCTCCTTACATTAAATGAACCGTTGTCATTATCCGGAGCTGAGCTTGCCTCAAGATAGTTAATTAATTTACACATTTGCCTGATAATAACCTGGCCTTTGGTAGCAACAAAAGTTGTAACCAGCAGCAGGCATATAGCAATATGTTTAGAGCGTAGCGTCATTACAATTCCTGCAAAATGAGTAAACTGTACGGTGATATTTTAGCGCAGTTTTGTCCCAATTTATTCTTTCAATGTAAACCGAAATGACAAATTACAGCCGTACAGAATGAACATTTTGTTATACAAATGGTGCTTTTCTGTTTCAAATAACACCTGTGTTACAACAACCAAATTAACGGGAAAGATCAACCCGGGAAAACCAGTGGCTACAAAAGAAGAAATTTTTTGGGATGTACAGGGGAATCTTTGGGCAGCATCGTTGTGTCACTCACTTGTACTGAATATCATTGTGGTACTTTTCCTGCCATATTTGTAAAAACAGGGGCAGAAAATTTTTCGTCCCTGCAGCTTAAAATCCTTTTATGATTGAATTCATTTTTCGGCGATGCTCATTTTTTAAAAAATTTATCTTCCTTCCATTTTGCAGGATTTCGTAAGATATAATCCGAAATGGTTTGGTACGCCTGTTCATTGCGAATGATATGCTCGTAATAATTTCGTTGCCACACCTTTTCAATATCCGTGTGATTTCGAAACCATTTTGTAACGCCTATTTTAAATCCCTTTACAATTGAACCGATTGAACGGGGGATCATTTTTTGAAATGCGTTTTGGTGTAGGGGCGGAAAATTTTCTGCCCCTACTGCCCCTACATTGCCAACATTCACCAATTCAATTATACCATGCACATGATTGGGCATTACAATATGTTCATGCAATATTGCATGCGGAAAATGCTTTGGGATTTCCATCCAACATTCATTTGCAATTTTTCCTGCATCATTTAAAATCATTTCTTCGTTTTCAATTTTTCCGAAACGGTGTTCCCTGTCATCACAACATATCGTTATAAAATACAAACCTTCCAGCGAATAATCATACCCTTGCAGGCGGATGCTTCTGCGGTGATGTATTTGAGGATTGTATTTCATTTTGATGCAT
Source organism: Ferruginibacter sp. (assembly GCA_031392305.1). Lineage (GTDB taxonomy): Bacteria > Bacteroidota > Bacteroidia > Chitinophagales > Chitinophagaceae > Ferruginibacter. The sequence goes on along the minus strand of JANMVB010000381.1, from coordinate 4,564 downwards.
TTTATTATGGCGTGCAATTACTGCCAATTCAAATATATACCAATGTTATTGCTACATCCGAATTTGCAAAAAAAATATCTTTGAGACAGTTGAGGAGCAGTTTAGAATATTGGTAACGCCTTTCCAAAGCCAACTTTTAATGTTGCCATATCACGCCGATAAAGCTCCACATTGGTATGCGGTACAAGAGGGCGACGCAACGATGATGCCCATAGTTTCGGAGCCCGGACAAAAATGTATTTGACTTTTTTTAAAATTTTACAGTTCATTTACCGAAAGAATTTGAGTTGTATTGTTAGGTAAATATTACAGGCATGTAAATTTTATAAATGCTCAGAAGCAGGATAAACAATGGCAGCCGCTTAGTTAAAAAAATCCGTATGCCGAAACATACGGATTTGATTTATCCTTCAACCCTTAAACAATTCAATAATATTATTTTGATTTTGAAGCTTTAACAGCAGCCTCTATAATTACATTACCAACAGCTTCGGGCTGTGACATAAATATTACATGACTGCCTTTTATTTCGGTAACTTTTGTATTGGAACGTTTGTACATGTTGCGCTGAATTTCGGGAGCGATACTTTTGTCTTCGGTAGCAATTAAACCATAAGCAGGTTTTTCTTTCCAGGCAGCGTGGGTAATGGGGGTTACAAAACCTTTGGCATAAAAAGCGCCTTGTGAAGCATACATAAAATCAGCTTCTTCTTTAGAAATGTCTGCACAAAAACCAGCGTGGTATTTTGCTTTATCATAATAAACAATACCTTTTTCATCGGGGGGCAACACACCATTTTCCGGGGCAGGCGGAGCAGTTTGTAACCACTGCAAAGCAGATTCGCCATTATCCGGCTGAAACGCTGCAACATACACCAATGCGGCAACTTTTGGGTGATTACCTGCTTCTGTTATTACAGCACCGCCCCATGAATGGCCCACCAAAATAGCGGGGCCATCCTGTTTGTCTAATGCAACTTTTGTTGCGGCCACATCATCTTCAAGCGATGTTAAAGGATTTTGAACCACGGTAACATGATAGCCCTTTTTGGTGAGTACACTGTAGAGTGCTTTCCACCCGGAGCCGTCTGCAAAGGCACCATGTACCAGCACTACGTTTTTAACCTGAACTTGTGCATAGATGGTACCCGTTGATAAAAGTAATGTAGCTGCAAAGAGAAAAATAAAAGCTGCAATTACTTTTCTTTTTCTAAGAAAACTTATCTGTTTCATTTTTTTGTTTTTATAGTTTTATTAATAATGACTTAAAGTTAATGATGTGAATAGTGCGGTATCAATTGCCAAACAGTGCATGCTGTTGTACATACCAAACCAATTTGAATTATTTTATTTTAGATGCCTTAACAGCAGCCTCTATAATTACATCACCAATAGCTTCTGGCTGTGACGGATAAATTCCTTAGGCTGTTACCACCACATTATGTTCAAAAACTAAAACCAAAATTATTTTCCAGTGTTTAACTTCATTTAGCTTGTATTCTAAACCAGGTTAGGTTGATTTCTTTGCATCCGGTTTTTTGCTTCTATTAAAAATCCTTCATGAATTAATCTTTTCAATTTTTATTGAGGCCCAAGTTCTTCACTAATATTTAGTTCAAATTCACCGGGCTGCTGAAGTCCACGTTCAAAAAGTTCTTTGATGCGGTTTTGAGTAGCAGGCATGGAGATAACTTCAAAAAAAGTAGTTTCTGTTTGCTTAAAATCTTTTGCAGTAAGCAGCCCTACCCTTTCATAGATCACTTTCTTAGCTGCGGTAATGGCATTTTTTTCAAAGCTTGCAATACGCTTTGCAAGCCGGTCAACAAATTCATCGAGCTCCGCATCAGGAATGGAACGGTTAACCCATCCATACAATGCAGCAGTATCAGCATCAAAATCATCCGCACCAATAATGATCTCCATTGCCCTTGCCCTGCCAACGAGGTAAGGCAAACGTTCTAATCCGCCACCACCAGGTATTAATCCAAACCCTACTTCTATTTGTGCCAGTCTTGCTTTTTCACGGCTTGCAAAGCGCATGTCCATTGATTGCAGAAATTCACTTCCTACTGCACGTGCCCTGCCACGTACCATAGCAATTGTAACAAATGGTGCCAGTTCAAATCTCCTCGCAATATCGGGCCAGGGCGCAAAGCCCCTTGGTGAAGGAGTCAGATCAAATTCACCGGCCCTTACCAAATCAATATGGGCAATGAAAAAGTCTGGATTAGCGCTATCAAATACCACTACTTTTATTTCTTCATTTGTTTCAAGGATATCCATCAGTTCTTTTAAAGCTGCAATCAATTCTTTATCAAAAATATTAATCGGAGGGTTATCAATTGTTACCTGCCAATAGGCTGGTGAGTGTTGTTTTATTTTTAATCTCATAATTAATTATTTTAAAAATTTTAAATAATTGCTAGGGAGTGAAATAAAATATCATTTATGTTCTTCTATAAATGAAGTGATGTATTTAGCCACTAATGTTGGGTATTGATGCTGAACTCCATGGTAAATACTTCAATAAATTATGTGCTTTGATCGTTGATATATGATTTGCCCCTATTGCTTTGTTGATTTATGTAAATATTTAAATACATTGTAAAATTGCTGTTATAAATAAGCGAAATCAATACACAAAGGAGGTCTGCTATTGTACATATCATTCTTCCACAAAAAAAAGACGATTGCAGAAGCAACCGTCTTTACCCTTAAACCAACAATAAAAATATTTGATATTACTAATTATATTAAAGAAGCCTGTGAGTTATTTAATTTTTTTCTAAAATTATAAATTGAAAAAACATATCCGGTTTTCAATGTTTTTATTTTGTTGTGTTATAAAAAAGCTGCCAAAGGGCAGCTATAAAACTGATGGTTTTTCTAAAACAATTGCACAACCCTAATTTTATTACGTTTGTAAAAAATCACCTCTCTTTTTTCCTTTAATAAACTGCTCTACCTGTAAGACTGAATGGTGTCATTTATTTCTATTTATTTAACTGTTACTTTAACTTATACAACACACTAACTGTAATTATTTGATGCTTACTATTTGAGATAAAATTTCCCTTAAAAACCGGTTGTAGTGAATGCTGGTACAATAAATTAATGGAAGTTTTATTTTTAGCATAATTTATTCCTGTTACAAAACGGTAATCAATTTTACCGGTGCTCATCTCATAATTATTTTCATCTACAGGGGCCGCAGTTGTTACCAGAGTATTTTGTGCACCATTCGCCAGCCTCATTTGAAAATCGTAACGTTCAATGGCTGATGTATTTTTTGTACCTAATAAAACAGATGCCTGTAAACCTCCCCGTAAAGAAATATTTTTATTAATCTTTACTCCTGCCATCAAGGGAATATCCGTATAATATAACCGGCTATATTTAATTACTTTATTATACAACCGGATATTATTTATTGTATCATTTAAATATACAGTTTTACCAATACCACGACTATCAGTTGACACAGGTGCGCCGGGAGATAAACCAAGTGACACATAAAAACCAGGTGTGACATTATACCGCAGTTCCGCCATGGGAAAAGGCTGTAAATGTTGTCGTTCACCAATCATGGCATTTATACCAACCCCGGCAAATACATTCCAGTTACTTTTACTATTTCCCTTATTGGCAGCAGACTTTAATACAGTTGAAAATGGCCTTGCCGAATCCTTAACTACAATTTCAACAGGCAAGTTATAAGGCCCGGTTTCAATATCGAAATTATCGGAATGTTGTTTCCTCAAGGCATCTGTGGTTGGATAAACTACAACTTTTCTTAAAGTTGAAAATTCAGTATTTGAGTGTAATTCATTTTCAACGCCTGATTGTCCTTCTCTTAAATCAGGTAGAAAAGTATTACCCGTTTGTGCATTTTTATTTGCAGCAATATGGCTGTCAGGTAAATGTTTAACCGTATTGGCATCTGGAATATTATTGTGTACTTCTTGTTGATTTTTGTTTCCTTCAAATTTGTTTGATACGGAAGGTGAGGGGCTGTTACTAAAGAAATTTGAACGGCCAATGTTTTGAAGGACTATTGAACTAAATAAAAATACTGTTATTAAAGAAGCGGCAATAATAAACGGTTTATATAATTGCCATTTGCTTTTATTATTAATTACAGGCAGATTTTCATCTAACAAAAGCTTCATTTGTTCCCACCCATATTGAGCAGAACTAACTATATCATCACTGTTATGTAGATGTCTGTTCATATTTGCCGATCTTTAGATTGTCTTAATTGCATTGATCGCTTTAACCTTTTTCTTGCTTCTCCTACATGCCACCGGGTAGTGGATTCAGAAATGCCCAGTTTCTCTGCAATCTCTTTATAATCGTACCCATCAATAGCAAAAAGGTTGATAACAATTCTTGTAACGGAGGGTAACAATTTAAAATGCTGTGATATATCTTCCTGGTTGTGATTGAAATTTAATTGAAAGTCATCATTACCTTGTTCCTGGATACTGTCTATATGAATTACCTGGCTAACTCTTTTAATACTTCGGGTATAGTCGATAGCAGTATTTATAATAATAGTTTTAAG
>JANMVB010000367.1:0-9459 GCA_031392305.1 Ferruginibacter sp. | reverse complement strand
ACCGACTGCAACTACCTGTTGGCTATTCGCCGCTATACTTCGGATCGTTTTGATGGTAACGTCTATCCATTCTGCATGCATCTCGTGTTGTTCTATACTGGCTGCTTTCACAGGCTTAAAAGTGCCTGCTCCTACGTGTAGGGTGACGTATGCGCTTGCAATGCTTTTTTCAGATAATTTATTAAATATATCGTCCGTAAAATGAAGGCCCGCTGTTGGTGCAGCCACCGATCCGTCATATTTTGCATAAATCGTTTGGTATCTTTCTTTGTCTGCTGAAACAGCTTTTCTTTTTATATAGGGCGGTAGGGGTGTATCTCCCATGTGTTCAATCATTTCAGCAAAGCTACAATCTGCAGGCTCCCAGCTTAATTCTACTACATAAGCATCCGGTAATTTTTCAACCAGTGTTGCAGCCATTTTTAATTGCTTACCATCAATATTTATTGTTTTATGCAAAGCCCCTTCCTTCCATTTGCCGGCACCACCAATTAAACATTTCCAGCGTAGCCTTTCTTTTTTAGCCATGATGCTGCTGTACTCTTTGATGGTTTCATAAGGTTCCAGGCAAAATATTTCTATTACACCGCCGGTGGGTTTTTGAAATAAAATCCTGGCCTGTATTACCCTTGAATTATTAAAAACGAGCAGGCATTTTTCCGGTAAATGGTTTGCAATATTTTTGTAGCTGTCTGTTGTTATCTTACCATTCCTGTACACAAGCAATTTTGAAAGATCTCTTTCAGCAAGCGGAAATGCAGCAATGCGCTCATTGGGTAATGTGTACGTAAAATCCTTTATAGAAATTTCTTTGGGGTGCATGTAGTAAATGTTTTTATTTCAATGCAACCATAATTTTTTTGTATGTTGATTGCGAAGTACAGGCATAAGTTGAAATTTCTTTTTTTGACAAAACGTAATAAAAGATCCCCAATGGTATGCAGCACACGAGTGATTATTTATACTTTTTATCAAAAAGTATAAATAACAAAATCATATTTGCAACGATGCTTAACCAGGGCTTTTCCACCGGGTACAAAAATATTTTCTTACAACTTCCCGTTCTTAATTTCATCCACTACTCCCGGGTCGAGCAAAGTACTTGTATCACCCAAATTAGATACTTCGCCTTCGGCAATCTTTCTTAAAATGCGGCGCATAATTTTGCCACTTCTTGTTTTAGGAAGGCCGGTAACAAATTGTATTTTATCGGGCCTGGCAATGGCGCCAATTACCCTTGTAACGGTTTGCAGGATATCTTTTCTTCTGAGGTCTTCGTCGCCATGATGGCCGCTATAAATTACATAAGCATAAATGCCCTGCCCCTTAATATCGTGTGGATAGCCAACCACGGCACTTTCTACCACACCTGCATGCATATTGATGGCATTTTCTACTTCGGCGGTGCCAATGCGGTGGCCACTGATATTTAATACATCATCTACCCTGCCGGTAATGCGGTAGAAACCATTTTCATCTTTTAATGCGCCATCTCCGGTGAAATATAAACCGGGGTAGGTTGCAAAATAATTAGTGCGGCAACGTTCATGATCGCCCCAGGTAGTTCTTAAAATACCAGGCCAGGGCACTTTAATACAAAGGTTTCCTTTTAGTAAACCATGCTCATCTTTCTCTGTTACTTCTTTACCATTTTCATCTACCAGCAAGGGCTGCACGCCGGGCATGGGTAGTGTGGCCCAGCTTGGTTTAGCAGGGGTTACACCGGCAAGGTTACTTATTAAACAACCCCCGGTTTCTGTTTGCCACCAGGTATCAATTATAGGGCAGTTTTTCTTGCCAATATTTTCATCATACCAATGCCAGGCTTCTTCATTGATGGGTTCGCCTACCGTGCCCAATACTTTTAAAGAAGAGAGGTCTTTATCTTTTACGGGCTCTGTACCAAAGCTCATTAAACTTCGGATAGCCGTAGGTGCGGTATAGATGCAGTTTACTTTATGCTTTTGCACAATATCCCAAAAACGTCCTGCATCGGGCCAGGTAGGTATACCTTCAAACATCAGCGACGTTGCCCCGGCACTTAATGGCCCGTACACGATATAACTGTGGCCGGTTATCCAGCCAATATCCGCCGTACAAAAATGTACATCACCCGGCTGGTATTGAAATACGTTTACAAATGTATAGTTCGTCCAGATCATGTACCCGGCACAGGTATGCACCACACCTTTTGGTTTACCGGTACTGCCGGAAGTGTATAAAATAAACAGCGGGTCTTCTGCATCCATTTCTTCTGCAGGAAATGAAACCACTCCATCTTTCTCAACCTGCCCTTCGGCATATTCCATTTCATCCTCCCACCACACATCTCTTCCTTTAATCATCGAAACGGGGGTTCGTGTTCTTGTATAAACGATTACACGTTTTACAGTTCTGTTACCGATCAGCGCATCATCAATGATACTTTTTAAGGGTATATCTTTTCCACCCCGGTAAGCTCCATCGCAGGTAACAATATATTCTGCCTGGGCATCGTACAACCTGTCTGCAATACTTTGTGCACTAAAGCCGCCGAAGATAACACTGTGAATGGCCCCTATCCTTGCACAGCCCAATACCGCATAAGCCAGCTCCGGCACCATGCCCATATAAATACAAACCCGGTCGCCTTTTTTTACACCATTATTTTTTAATACCTGTGCAAACTGGCAAACCCTTTTGTGAAACCTGGCATAGGTAACTATCCTTACTCTTTCCTCCGGATTATTGGGTTCCCAGATAAAGGCCGGTTTATCTGCCATTGCAGGCAAATGGCGGTCAATACAATTTTCGGTGATATTGAGTTTGCCACCTTTAAACCACTCTATTGCGGGCTCTGTAAAATTCCAATTCAGCACACTGTCCCATTTTTTCCGCCAGTAGAAATTTTCTGCAACATCGGCCCAAAAGGCCTCCGGCTGTTCTACACTTCTTTTATAATCCTCGTGATATTGATTGAGCGAAGTAATTTGATATGGATATGGCATAATTGAGTTTTAGGTTTAATTATATTTAATTGGTCGCACGTGCCCAAATTAATATATTTATCATTATTAACACAAGCAAACGATTGATTAAAAACTAAAATTAGGATATGCAGGTTACAGATGGCAAAGGAATTGGTAAAGTAATTTTTTCTTCTTCGCTGGGTACCTTAATTGAATGGTACGATTTCTACATTTTTGGGATGCTTGCAAAAACCATTGCAGTTCAGTTTTTTCCGGAAGGTAATGAAACTGCTGCCCTGTTGAGTACCCTTGCAATTTTTGCCGCAGGCTTTTTAGTTCGCCCTTTTGGTGCATTGGTATTTGGCCGGCTGGGTGATATGATCGGACGGAAATCCACTTTTTTATTAACCCTTGTTTTGATGGGTGGCTCGACGTTTTTAATTGGGCTGGTGCCGGGTTACAGGAGCATTGGTATTGCAGCCCCTTTGCTGGTATTATTGCTAAGGCTGGTACAGGGTTTGGCGCTGGGTGGTGAATATGGAGGTGCGGCCACTTATGTTGCAGAGCATTCACCTGTTAACCGCCGGGGATATTTTACAAGCTGGATACAAACAACGGCTACACTGGGTTTGTTTGTTGCACTGGGGGTAATTATGGCAGTAAAGTCGAACATGACGGATGCGGCTTTTACTGCTGAATGGGGAGGATGGCGCTATCCTTTCTGGATATCCATTTTACTGGTAGGGGTTTCTATTTATATCCGCTTAAAAATGAGTGAATCACCACTCTATTCCAAATTAAAAAAAGAAGGTAAGACATCCATAAATCCATTAAAAGAAAGCTTTGGCCACAAGGCAAATTTTAAAATGGTGCTGTTAGCCTTATTCGGTGCTGTGATGGGACAAGGAGTAATATGGTACACCGGACAGTTTTATGCACAATCTTTTTTAGAGAATACCGTGAAAATAGAATTTATGCAAAACAGGGAGATACTTTTATGGGGCATCGGGTTGGCTACTCCTTTCTTTTTGGTATTTGGTGCCTTGAGTGATAAGATCGGCAGAAAATGGATCATGCTTACGGGGATGTTGTTGGGAGTGATTTTTTACCGGCCGATTTTTAGCACTTTTATTAAGGATACGAATGTAAAGGAGTGGATGAAAAAATCAGCAGTAGTAACAAAAGAAATAAATAAAAAGGCGGAATTAAAAGTTGATTCTGCAAATGGTAATACCACAAGATTGATGATCACCCATTCCACCATTAAATGGGGATTAAAAGATGGATCAAAATTTTTTGAAAACAGGACTGACACGACCACACAAGGAGCAGTTGTTGCAGATGAAACGGAGAAGGAAAATACCCAAGCTGTCTATTCTGATAAAGTTCTTTCCACGCCACTTAAATGGAAATTTATTTCGCTGGTGTTTGTAATGATCCTATTTGTAACGATGGCTTATGCACCTATAGCAGCTTTTTTAGTAGAATTGTTTCCAACTAAAATACGGTACACTTCCATGAGCCTGCCTTATCATATTGGCAATGGGGTGTTTGGCGGGTTGGTGCCTTTCATTGCTACCTTGCTATCTACAAGCTTTGTAAATGATCCGCTGGTGGGGCTGTGGTACCCTATTGGTGTGGCCGCATTGTGTTTTATAATTGGTGCGTTATATCTCAGTAATAAAAAAGATAAAAATATTAACGATTAAACATTTCAACGATGAACCAGCTTAAAAGGATAATGGGAATTTTATGGATGGTAATTGCGCCAGCTATCATTTATTTTTTGGTGATGGGTGCAGTACATAATATTGACAGTACCGGCACAAAGGATATCAATAAGCCTGTGCCCTGGGTTATTATCATTTCCATCTTTACACCCATTGCTATCGGGTTAATGATATTTGGGTTTTATTCTTTAAAAGGGGAATATGATAAATTGCCGGAGCGTTCGGAGGAATTGTAAAGGAATAAAACACTGTATTGGAAAAACTATCCACCCATCAGAATTTCACCACTTCCCAAAAAGCTTTCTTAGGTTTCAGTTCTTTATCAAACAACAACGGATAGTCTTTCCTTCCCCTTACCGGAAAATTATCTAACCAGCTACTTCTGTCGGAGATATTCCAGAAAGTAACGGCTGAAATATGTTGCCTGTATTTTCTGAATAATTCAAAACACATTTTATAAATTTCCAGTTGCTTTATCTCTTTATCGTTGGTAAAAATAGTGTCGTAGTCAGCAGATTTTCTATCCCGGGATTCATGTTCTTTTGGGTAAACAGAAATGTCCAGTTCTGTTATTTGCATTTTTAAATCCAGCTTTGAAAAATCTTCTAATGTTTTTTCTAATTGTTCTTTGGATGGTTCGTTCACTGCCCAATGACCTTGCAAGCCAATGCCATTAATGGGAATGCCTTTTGCCTGCAGTCCCTTCACCAGGCGGATAATTTTTTCTCTTTTTACAGGATTGATTTCATTATAATCATTATAAAATAATAATGCATCCGGGTCGGCTGCATGTGCATATTCAAATGCCTTGGCAACAAATTCTTCGCCGCAGATTTGATAAAATAATGAAGGACGGAAGTATTCTTCTTTTTTGTCGGAGATGACTTCGTTTACTACATCCCATGCGTAGATGGTTCCTTTGTATCTTGATACAACCGTGGTGATATGTTCTTTCAACCGTTGCAACAAAACTTCTTTTGTTACCTGCCTGCCAGTAGTTGAATCTGTAAAGAACCAGCGTGGGGTTTGATTGTGCCAGCATAAACAATGCCCACGAAGTTTTAAATTATTGCGTTTGGCAAATGCCGCAATTGAATCGCCGCCTGCCCAGTTATACAATTTTTCACCGGGGTGAATTGGGCCCATCTTCATAGCGTTTTCGGGTGTCATACTGCTAAACTGTTGCAGGATCAATCCTGCTTCATCAGTTTTTAAAGCCCGTGGCGATACGGCTACACCCATGGTGAAATAATCTTTGTAATAATCTTTTAAACCCCTGTTGTTTTCAATGATAGTTGCAGACCTCGTGATTTGCTGAGGTCCCTTGCAATCAGAAAATATAATAATACACAGGGCGCCAATAAACAGCAGGGTTTTCTTCATGGGTTTAATTTTTCTTTGCGTTAAAATATTTTGCGGCATATTCAATAAAAGTGGGCCAGTTGGGCCCCGGAGTATGGCCAGCGCTATGCTGACGAAATGCAATCTCACCATCCATCAACCCGGTTTCCACTTTTGGAAATTCAGTGGTGCCTAAATCTTTTTTGCCCAATAATTTGTAAACGGGCCCGGCTGCTACAGCCGCCATAAACATTCCCCTCACATCCACCCATCCATCTCCTTTATCGCCACTGCTGATAAATATTGGCCGTGGGGCACACAGCACAATCAACTCATGTGAATCAACCGGTAAATCACCCCAATTCAATGGCCCGGCATATTTAATAAAGTTGCCCGCCATCCAATGGTATTCGTTACTGCCTGCCACATTCTCTACAATTTCCCCGGCATTGCGGCGATGTAATTTAGCGCCACCCTCGCCCGATGAACTTATGAAACCCGTAGCAAACCGGGCATCGTAAGCTAATGTTACTAATGCAGCTTTGCCATACCGTGAGTGACCTTCAATAGCCACTCTTTTCGCATCAACAGATTTATCGGTTTCAAAATAATCCAGTACACGGCTGGCGCCCCATGCCCATGCCCTTAAACTTCCCCAATCATCTGGTTTACGGCGTTCGCCCTTATTCATTAAGCCGATGATTCCCTTTGTTAAGCCGGCTCCGTTATCGGCCTGAATGCTACCGGGCAAAAGTATCGCATAACCCCATCCTTTTGCCAGCACCTGCTGCTGCCAGGTTGGGCCCTGTGGTGGTGGTGGGGTTGTTCCTGCAGTGGTATCTGCAGGGCGGCGAAAACCAGGAGGAAATACAAAACCAAATTCCATAATTACAGGCACAGGTTTAGCAGCATTAGCCGGCACCGTTAGATTCAATTGTATATCAACCTTTATAGATGGATAAGATGAATTATCAACATGCCCAATTAATTTTTTTACTGTTACGGCAAATTCTCCATTCATGGTATCGGTACTGCTTACTAATTCCCAATTTAAAATTGGAGTATTGGCTGGTACCCTGCCATAAATCTCCCGGTCAAAGTCCTCAACAATTTCGGGGCGCCTTTTATCCCACCACATTTTCGAAGTCGTAACTTTTTGGCCGTTCTTAAGTATTAATGCATCAGGAAGATTGGGAAATGGATTTGCTTTTGATTCATCGTAGTTAGCCGCATTGGGCGCAGCAGGGTTACTGCCATTGGCTCCGGGGCGAAGCTCAGTAATATTCAGTTTCGCCAGCATATCCTGGTGATCCAGCGCTGTTAATTTCCTTATACTATCCTGTGCTGCGGATGGCGGTTGCTGTGCATTTATATTAATATAATACACAGCAATAAATAACAGCATTAGCAGCTTTTTCATAATGATCAGTTTAAGTTTATTTATTTGTTGTCCGGGCAGAAGTATTTCATAGCATCATCGTTGCGTCGCCCTCTTGTACTAAATACCTATGGGCAACTTTATTTGCGTTGTATTAACACATTCATAAATTATCTCACCGATTTTTGTCAGCCAAAGAATAGTACAACCAGGTTAATGAATGCGTACAGCAGAAATTGAATCAATTTTTTCATTGTTTATTTTTTAAAGCTGTTTCTAATGCTTTGGTCGTTGTGTAATATTTTGCCATCATGTTCGGCACCTCCCATGCAGGTATGTTTTTGTTTTTGAAATACTCAAGAAATTTTTCTGTTACTCTCGCAAAATGTGCTTCGTGTCCTTCTTTTAATTCTTCAGGAATAATTACCTGCCAGCCGTTTTCTGTTTCTTTTAATTTAATACCAGGAATTTTTGTTTCAAGACTTTTTATAGCCTCTTTAATATTCATTGTTCTGTATGCCGGCAGTGGTTCAATATAAAGTGTGGCTTTGAATTGTTCTTCTGCGCCCTGCCTGATTACGAGATTGGCTTTTGTGCCACGCATAATTGAATAATGTGTATCACCTGTTCCATCCGGTGCTTGGTAATTCCATATCACCGATGTTTTTGCATGCACACCTTTTAAGGTGTAATTGATTTCTCCATTGCAATAAACTTTAAGCGTAGTATCTGAAATGTTTGGTTTTAAAAATTCAGAAAAGTTATCCAGTTTGGTTACGGCTTTAAACTGGCTAAGAGAAATTTCTGTTGCCCATCGCTTTGCAGTATTTACCTGGATATCTTTTGTGTAATCAATAATCTGTTCAGGGAAACATTCCCATTGCACCAAATCTACCAAATGTGTCATTACATCTACAATGCCTTCTCCCTGTTGCGATGCATCTAAAAACCAGGCGGGCCTTGTTAATACAGAACCGGAAACATATTTATAAAAATGATGAACACTTTCTTTTGTGATGGCAGGATTATCCGGAGTGCCTTTCTCCAATGTTCCGAAAATTTCCGGCATCATGGAAAGTTCCCGTTGCAGTACTGTATTTATTTCAAATCTTTCCGTCATGATATCATACAAAAGCAGTTTGTTTTTTTCAGCAACCTCAAACGCTTGTTTCAATTGTTCAAAACCTTTGGCGTCTATTACCATTGGTTTATCGGCAAGTACATTAAAACCATTTTGCAGAGATTCAAGAATGTATTCAGTTTTCTTTTGATTGTTTCCAGCCAACACAACAACATTCCCCTTTTTCTCAGCAATCATTCTTTCAAAAAAATCATTGCCTTCATAAATTTGTTGGTTCCAGTTTGTAGGATTTTCCTTTCTTGTGTTGTAACCATTAATTCTATCACGGTGCCATTGCAAATCGTTTCCGGCAGGTGCATATACCTGTACTGTTGAATCAACATCGGCATACATTGATTTTTGAATGAGGGCAGCGTGAAAGTGGCCGGGATCAAGGGTGATGAGTTGCACAGGTTTTTTATTGGTTGAAGAATTGCTGGCACACGACATTAAAATTAATAGCATGATGACAGGTATGATTATTTTTTTGTTCATATTTTTTTGTTTCTGTTAATTCAATATGAGTCCTAAAGCGTGTAGAGTTTTCTAATTTTCGAATGCTTAATTTTTGATAGATCCTTTTTCAGATCTGTTTTGCCGTTCGATAATTTCACTCCGCCAAATGGCGGAGATGGGGGTTTACTCAAACTGAAAAGCGAAATACATACACGGCTTAGTTCCTTCATTTCTTATGGCATGAAGCACATTACTTCCTAAATAAAAAAAGTCACCGGTTTTTCCTTTGTAAAATTTGTCGCCTATCTGCATTTCTGTATCTCCTTCTATCATCAGAACTATTTCTTCGGCACGGTGTGTATGAGGATCATGGCTTCTTACACCTTCCTTTAAAGTGGTTACATGCATTTCAAATCTTTTTTGCATGGCTGTTGAACGATTGAAATAATCTCTTCGGCCACCACCGTTGTTGTTAGCAATAAAAGG
>JANMVB010000362.1:0-2045 GCA_031392305.1 Ferruginibacter sp. | reverse complement strand
CTTTTTTAGTAAAAAAGATAATTGACCTCCCTTGTACGGTATGCCTATGTGGAGCTTTTCTTACGGAGTATGATAGGCTTATTTCGTTCAATTTGTAACCTGTCTATTTTAGATTGGATTGTATGCTTGTCAGCGTTTGTTTTAGCTAATAGAAAAGCTTTTTTAAAATTCGTTATTGCCTGATCATTGTCAATGCCAATATATAGTTCGCCAAGAAATGTAAAATAAAAATGATTAGTTTTTAAATGCAGCTTTTTTGCAGCAGCAATTGCGGCTGATTTTGAATAAACTTTCGAATAGGCATACAACCTGTTTAGAGCAGCAACCGGTGAGTATTCGAGCAATAATAACTGATCATAGAGTTTTAAAACATTTTCCCATTTTTCCTTTGTTTCATTTTCTACAGTAAGCCAGTATGCTATATTTGCTTCAACATGATATTTTGAAATTGTCTCGCCCTGAGATGCCTGGTGGAGAAAATTTACTCCTTTTGAAATCAATTCATCATTCCAAAGCGATTTGTCCTGATCGTGGTATAAAACTATTTCACCTTCATTATTTTCCCTGGCCTGAAACCGGGATGAATGAAAACACATTAAAGCAAGTAAGGCATTTACTGCCGGTTGATTGGTGGGTGGATTTTCAATAAGCAGGTAAGTTAACCGCATTGCTTCCAGGCAAAAATCTTTTCGCAATACAGTGTCGTTACTTTCAGAATAATAGCCTTCATTAAACAGTAAATACAAAGTTGTTAAAACAGCCTCCAGCCGGTTATTAATCTCTGATTCGGCAGGAAACTCAACCGGCACTTTTGCAGTCCGTAATTTTTCCCTTGCACGCTGCAGTCGCTTGCTGATGGTTTCTTTGTTGGTTAAAAAAGCAGTAGCAATTTCGTCAATGCCAAATCCACAAAGTACACGAAGTGATAAGCCTATCTGTGCTTCCTTTGAAATAGACGGATGACAAATGGCGAATAACATTTGCAATTGGCTGTCTGTAATGTTTCTTTCAGATAAATCAACGTGTGGGTTGTGAAATGATGGAGATACCTGCTTTACCTGGTTCGAAATTTTTTCTGTAAAAAGCCGGTGGCGCTTTAAATAATTGTTGGTTTTATTTTTCGCAACCAAATAGAGCCAGGCTACAGGATTTTCCGGTATGCCTTTGTATGGCCAGGTTTCAAGCGCCGATAAAAAAGTTTCCCCGGCAATGTCTTCTGCAAGTTCAATATAACCGATGCCAAAATATTTACACAGAACAGCCGTTATTTTTCTAAACTCTGTTCTAAATAAGTGTGGTATTAATTCATCTTGCTGCATATTTAAAAACTACTGCTGATAAGGAAAGATGTTTTTAGTTTAATGAAAATTATCGCCTCTTGCAATTTTTCGTACTTCTACACTATTACCTTCTCCCTGTAACACAGGGCTACCCTTTGCAAATTCCACTGCTTCCTCCACAGAATCTGCTTTTACTATAATGTACCCGCCAACTGTTTCTTTAATATCGCCAAAAGGGCCATTGGTAACTATATTGTTGTGTTTTACAACCCTACTGTCAGCAAAAGGCAATCCGTTGCCGCCAACTAATTTGTTTTTAGCAGCAATACTATCCATCCAGTCTTTGGTTTGTTTCATCCAGGTTTGAATTTGCTCCGGTGCTGCAACTTTAAGGCCGTCTTCGTGCCTGAAAATTAAAATGAATTCGTCCATTTTGTGTTGATTTTAATTGTTAAACAAAATTTGATGTACACCTATATAACAATTGAGTTTAATGAAAAAGGACATGCGGGAGAAAATTTTTTTTACAAATCACGGGTGATACATCCTGACTTTTAAAATACTTATTTTGAACCAGGAACTACGGTTTGAAGTAATAATCTTTTTTTCTACTTAATGGCTGTGTAAAAATGATTTATTGGTAACCAGCTGAGGTATTTCATAGCGGCGACACCCTCGTGGTGCTAGGCCTCCAGCTCTCTTTTGGTCGCTGGCTGCCCGCGCGTTGGCGTCATGCGCTATGGCTGCCGGTGGTCCTGGTGCTCA
>JANMVB010000361.1:0-5206 GCA_031392305.1 Ferruginibacter sp. | reverse complement strand
AAGTAGTCTGTATCATCGAAGCCATGAAATTGTTCAACGAAATAGAAAGTGAAGTAAAAGGAAAAATAGTAAAAGTATTGGTAGAAGACGCCAGCCCGGTAGAATACGATCAGCCTTTGTTTTTGGTGGACCCAAGTTAATTAGCTAATTAGCTAATTTGATAATGTGCTAATAGTAATGCAGAAATTTAATTATTTAATTACAGTAAATTGAAGGGTATGCAGAAAGAATTAATTGAAAAAAATCCGCTCTTAAAATTAAGTATTGAATTTTCAATATTGATACTGGAATATTCAGATTTATTAGATACCCTTCGTAAATACACAATTAGTAAACAACTGGTGCGCTCTGGTACCTCCATTGGGGCGAATGCTATGGAAGCACAAAATGGAGAAAGCAAAGGTGACTTTATTCATAAGATTAAAATTGCTGCAAAAGAAGCAGATGAAACGCAATACTGGCTTACGCTCTGTGATTATGCCAGCAACTATCCCGATACAAAAATTATTGCCGCTAAATTAACAGAATTACAAAAAATTATTAATGCCATATTAGGCACTTCAAAGAGAAAATCTCCATTGAGTTACTTTCTCAGTTTTTTTATCTTCTAAAATAGCTACTTGCTATAATTAGCATATTAGCACATTAGCTAATTAGCACATTAAAAACCATGTTCAAAAAAATACTAATAGCCAACCGCGGAGAAATTGCTTTACGTGTAATACGTACCTGTAAAGAAATGGGTATTAAAACCGTAGCCGTGTACTCTACCGCCGATAAAGATAGTTTGCATGTAAAGTTTGCTGACGAAGCAGTATGCATCGGCAAGCCAGCCAGCGTAGATTCTTATTTGAATGTATTACATATTATGGCCGCGGCCGAAATCACCAATTCAGATGCCATACATCCGGGCTACGGTTTCCTGGCAGAAAACTCCAAGTTTGCTCAAATCTGTACGGATCACAATATCAAATTTATTGGCCCCACGCCAGATATGATTAATGCCATGGGTGATAAAATTACCGCCAAGGAAACCATGATAAAAGCAGGTGTGCCGGTAGTACCCGGCAGCGGCGGCTTGCTCGAAAGTGTAGAGCAGGCAAAAGAACTTGCCCAAAATGAAGTGGGCTACCCGGTTATATTAAAAGCCACAGCAGGTGGCGGTGGCAAGGGCATGCGGGTGGTATGGCAGGAAAGTGAAATGGAAAAGGCATTTGAAAATGCTAAAACAGAAGCCGCAGCTTCCTTTAAAAATGATGGCATTTATATGGAAAAATTTGTGGAAGAACCACGCCATATAGAGATACAGGTTGCGGGTGATCAATTTGGAAATGTATGTCACTTAAGTGAAAGGGATTGCAGCATCCAGCGCCGGCATCAAAAGCTGGTAGAAGAATCCCCCTCGCCATTCATGACTGCCGAATTAAGGGAGTTAATGGGTGATGCAGCCATCAAAGCAGCCAGTGCCATCAGTTACGAAGGCGTTGGTACCATTGAGTTTTTGGTAGATAAGCACCGCAATTTTTATTTCATGGAAATGAACACCCGTATCCAGGTAGAGCATTGCGTTACGGAGGAAGTAGTAAATTTCGATCTTATAAAAGAACAAATAAAAATAGCCGCCGGCCATAAGGTGAGCGGTAAAAATTATTACCCACAGATGCATGCCATTGAGTGCCGCATCAATGCCGAAGATCCGTACAACGATTTTCGTCCCAGCCCCGGTAAAATTACCGTGCTGCACACACCCGGCGGGCACGGGGTACGCATCGATAGCCACGTGTACGCAGGCTATGTAATCCCTCTGTATTACGACAGCATGATTGGTAAATTAATTACCGTAGCGCAAACCCGTGAAGAAGCCATTGCCACCATGTACCGGGCCCTCAGCGAATACGTGATAGAAGGTATCAAAACCACTATTCCCTTCCATTTGCAGTTGATGAAAAATGAAGATTTCCGCAGCGGAAACTTTACTACCAAATTTTTAGATTCTTTTAAAATGGAGTAATTTTTTTGTACCAGGCGGTAGTATTTCAATTAAGCTTCATTGGCGTCGCACTCTTGTACATTGTATCAATGTGGAGCTTTAATGGCGTAATAGATGACAAGTAAAATTAAAAAAATTGAAACATCCCAATTGCAGTAGCATAACGGAAACTTCTAAAAAGCACATGCTCTATTTTAATTAGAACAGTATGTTTTTGAGTTTTGTAAAAAGGTGACGAATTTATCACTTCCAAAGTTTTCAATTTACCAATACCTATATACTTACCACAGAAAAATATTTTCATATTTAATGAAGTTATGTTTTCAAAATATTACGTAGGTAAAGCTCCACATAGGTATGCAGTACACGAGTGCGACGCAACTATTTTGCACAGCGTTCACAATGCCCGGTACATAAAAAATAATTTACCGCTTTAAGCTTTTTAAGATACATATCATCTCCTTGCTATAAAATCCCTTTTACACAATCTTCATTTTATTATCTTTGCCGCTCAACTTTAACTGTAGCGAATGGCACTGATTAAAAGCATTTCCGGAATTAGAGGTACCATTGGTGGCAAAACCGGCGATAACCTTACCCCTCTTGATATTGTAAAATTTACAGCCGCCTACGGCACCCTGCTGATGAAAGAAAGTGCCAACAGAAAAATTGTTGTTGGCAGGGATGGCCGCATAAGTGGCAGCATGGTAAAAAGCCTGGTGATCAGCACCCTCAACGCCCTGGGTTTTGATGTAATAGACCTCGATTTTAGTACAACACCTACGGTAGAAATGGCCGTGGTTTTTGAAGGAGCTGCCGGTGGCATTATACTAACGGCAAGCCATAACCCGAAAGAATGGAATGCCCTGAAACTGCTTAACAGCAAAGGCGAATTTATCAACGGCGAAGAGGGAATAAAAGTGCTGGACATTGCAGAGCGGGAAGATTTTTCTTTTGTTACCGTAGATAAACTGGGCAGTACCACGCCGGATGAAAATGGTTTGGAAAAACATATTGATGCCGTAATAAATTACGAACTGGTAGACGTGGCTGCTATTAAAAAAGCAAAATTTAAAATAGTGATAGATGCTGTAAACAGCACAGGCGCCATTGCTGTGCCGGCTTTACTGAGAGCGCTTGGCGTAAAAGATTTTACAGTGATCAATGAGGAGGTGAATGGCAAATTTGCCCATAATCCGGAGCCACTGCCCGAGCATTTAACCGGCCTCAGCAGCGAAGTGGTAAAGCAAAATGCCAGCCTCGGTATAGCCGTAGATCCTGATGTGGACAGGCTTTGCTTTGTTTGTGAAGATGGCAGCATGTTTGGCGAAGAATATACTTTGGTGGCAGTTGCAGATTATGTATTGAGCAGGCGGCAGGGCAATACCGTTTCAAATATGTCCTCTACCCGGGCATTAAAAGATGTTACTATAAAACATGGCGGTGAATATTTTCCGAGTGCGGTGGGTGAGGTAAATGTAGTAACTAAAATGAAAGCAGTGAACGCTGTAATTGGTGGCGAAGGCAATGGAGGCATCATTATTCCTGACCTGCATTATGGCAGGGATGCGCTTATTGGTATTGCGCTCTTTTTAACACACCTGGCAAAAAGCAAAAAAACTACCAAGCAGTTACGCAATTCCTTTCCTGATTATTTTATCAGCAAGAATAAAATAAAACTTGAAAAGGATGTTGACGTAAATTCTGTTTTTGAGAAAATAAAAATCAAATACAAAAATCATCCGATCAATATAGAGGATGGTTTAAAAATTGAATTTGATACAGACTGGGTGCATTTACGAACCAGCAACACTGAACCCATTATCCGCATTTATGCAGAAAGTAATTTTGAAACTACCGCAGATAATATAGCCCGCAGGCTGATGAAGGATATTAGTGAGGTGATGTAGGCCGCCGCCGCCGCCCCTATCCCCTAAAGGGGGATTTTTACGGGGATTAAAAACTTTGCAGCCGAGGTGGGTTTCTCCGCCGGCAACAACTTTTAAAACTATAATTTATTAAACTATAAAAGCCCCTTTAGGGGTTGGGGCATTATGAATAGAATTTACTTTGATAACGCAGCTACTACCGCACTTGAACCTCTCGTACTGGAAAGCATGATGCCTTACCTCACAGAAAAATTTGGCAATCCATCTTCTATTTATTCTTATGGCCGTGAAACAAGAATGGCGATAGAACAGGCAAGAAAAAGTGTAGCTAAAATTTTAAATGCACATCCTGCTGAAATATTTTTTACCAGCGGTGGTACTGAAAGCAGCAATACAGCTATTCTTGCTGCGGTAAGGGATCTTGGCTGCCGGCATATCATTACCTCTGAGATTGAGCACCATGCCGTGAGCCACTCTGTAGAACACCTCGATAAACTTGACCTTGCAAAAGTTAGCTATGTAAAACTATTGCCTGATGGCCATATCGATCTGGAAGACCTGGAAAAATTACTGGCAGCTACTGAAGAAAAAACACTCGTTACACTCATGCATGCCAACAACGAAATTGGCAATATCCTCGATATGAATGCGGTGGGTAATCTATGTAAATTATACAACGCAGTTTTTCATAGCGATACGGTACAAACGGTGGGTCACTTTCCTTTCGATTTGAGAAATACGCCGGTACATTTTGTAACAGGGGCAGCACATAAATTTCATGGGCCTAAAGGTGTGGGCATGTTATACATCAATGAAAATGTACGCATACAACCCTTTGTACATGGGGGAGGGCAGGAGCGTAATATGCGTGCAGGTACAGAAAACCTATATGGTATTGTTGGTTTTGCCAAAGCCCTGGAATTGGCTACAGCAGCCCATGTGAATGATGCAGCTACTATTGGCGAATTAAAATTTTATATGCATGATGAATTAAAAAAGCATATTCCGGAGGTATCTTTTAACGGCGATGTTTTTGGTAAAAGTTTGTATACGGTGTTGAGTGCCAGCTTTCCAAAATCTGAGAAATCAGAAATGCTGTTGTTCAATCTTGACATCAATAATATTTGTGCAAGCGGGGGCAGCGCCTGTACTTCCGGCGCAGACCAGGGCAGCCATGTAATCCGGGCAATTAATAATAATCCAAACCAAATAACGGTGCAGATGGCGGAAGGCATCCGGCTGGTTTCGATCCGCCAGGGACATGATCCGCGTCGCTTCGCATTGCTGCCACTCGGCGGTGCCGGGCCGCTGCACGGCTGCCCGCTGG
>JANMVB010000310.1:0-11149 GCA_031392305.1 Ferruginibacter sp. | reverse complement strand
AACCAAACAAACTGTAACTTATCTGCCCCCGTGGTTGGTGTGTATCATGTGTATCAAACATACTATTCTCCGGGGTTGCGCCTCACCAACCTGTAGCCAAAATAATTATCTTACTATAAAAAATGCAGGCAAAAGATTTTACTTACAAAGCTTCTTGTAAATCACCCGGTGTATTTTACATTCACTAAATGGTTGCGGGGTATTTGGTTCCAGATGGCATTGTCATAAACATAGATTAGTAAGAAGGAAGACACAGGGCAGGAGCCCTGCGCCTGCCGGATGAAGACACCGACCACGAAGATAAAAGATACCTGTGTTTGTTTGTAACGCTCACTACCACAACTTTTTATTGCATCATGTAGTAGTTTATTCACTCTGCCTGTATGGCGTGTATGAGAGGCCTGCTCTCATCTGCTAAATATCAAGTAAGAGAACTATTTATTCTCTTACTTTTTTACTCACCTTAAACCAACCGGAGATTTTACAATGCTGCGTTTAGATAAAACTTCGTTTACATAAGAAGCGAATAATTCTGTTGGGTTATACTTATTGAATTCAGCGCTTAATGCTATTATATTGTTATTGTATGTTTTATCGTTGCATATTTTTTCTACGCTCTTTTTTAAATGCATAGGTGTTGGGTTTTCTGTTTTCAGGTTAATACCAATTTTAAAATAACCCACCCTTGCACTTATTTCATTTTTTCCTTCGTGCACACCAGCCACTATTATGGGCAATTTATTTTTTATGCTCAGCATTACGCCGCCATAGCCGCCATTGGTAATATACACATTTGCATAAGGCATTATATCCGGGAAAGCAATAAAATCTTCAATGACTATATTGTCATAAACATATTTTTTTCTCAACTCCTCTGTTTGGGAACCACCGGTTGTTACTACTAAGAGATAATCAGAATTTTTAAAAGCTTCCAGGGCCGGTACCAATAATTTAGAAACATCTTTTTCTACAGTTCCCTGTGTTACCAATATTATTTTTTTATAGCGATTGAGTTTCTCGTTACACCAGGAATGGCTTTTAGTTTGACTGCTAAAAGGTAGTAATGCGCCAATAAAACGAATGTTACTGCCAAGATCACTGCGTGTATATTCAAAACCAGGTGTTCCACTTTGTAACAATAAAGTTGATTTACGTGCCATCATGTCAAAAATGTTAGAGCCTTCCATTTTCATTTCGAATTTATTTAGAACAGACCGCACTACCTGGTTAGGCTTACTAAATAAAATTTTATCTGTAATAAACCGAAGCAGATCCTGTTTCCTTCTCCCGAAAAAAGTATTGGTGGGTGTAAGTCCCAAACCAGCAGGAGCAAGGTCTTTAGAGGTTTCCGTTAAAGGAAATACCCCGATGGCAATAACAGGGATATTTAGTTTGTCTTTTATAAAAGGTATCGCTATAAATGCACAATCACACACAACCATATCAAAAGGAAATGTTTCGTGTATCTCTTTTATATCTTCAAAATATTCTGTTGAACGGAGTATATAAGCATTGATCATATCAAAGCATAATTTCTTTACCATGCTTTTTATGAACTTTCTTTCCGGGAATACTTCTTCCAGGTTAGCTCCATTTACATCTAACGCTTTTTTATAAGTGTAATGCGGAACCTGCAACTTTTTTAGTTTATCTGCATAGTATGATGAAGTGTACCAACGTATATCATTACCAACCTGCTTCAAGTGGACTGCAAGACTGGTAAGCGGGTTGAAATGCCCGTCTGCAGGAAGTGTTGCAAACAATATTCGTTTGCCTGAAACTGCAGGATGATTTTCTGTAATAGTATCTGTAAGCTTATTTTCTTTCATGTTTATGATGTTGTTTATAATGATAATCAGCATGTTTACTGCTGTGTTATGCTTAGTTAGTTTTTAGATTGTGAAATTAATGTAACCAAAAAAATGAAGGGATAACCAAAACAAGGCATTGCATATCCCCAAAAACGGTGATTAATGTAGAGGATTACGTTCTGCTATGGGCAAGAACGCTGCACTGCAAAGGCTATGCTGCTTACTTATACCATTTGAGGAGAGATGGCGAAGAAGAAAAAGTTTGTTTTCAGCTTCTGCAATTTATGGTATCGCCTGTTGTGTCACTCACTTGTACGGTTGATTCTTTATGCCCCCGTGATTGGTGTGTCAAACATCTTACTCTCCGAGGTTGCGCTTCTCCGACCTTTAGCAAAATGAATTATCTTGTTATAAAAGTGCAGGCAATATAATATTTGACAGAGAGCTCCCCTGGCTGTAAAAGTTTCACCAGTTCAATGAGTAAAATGTGGATGAGTTTGGGTTGCTTACATATTTTGGAAAAGTATTCTAAAGCAGGGGTCGGCAAGGACACCGACCACGGAACAAAGTAAATAAGACAAAATGGTAAACAGAAATTTCACACCTTTTCCAATTTTGACAACTGAAAGAATTACTCTCAGGCAACTACTAACTAATGACGAACAAGAAATTTTTACTTTGCGTTATGACAGTGTAATAAACAAATATCTTGACAGACAATTAAGCAATACTATTGCGGATGCAAGGAATTTCATAAATAAGGTTAATGAGAATATCAATAAAAATGTCTCTCTATATTGGGCAATAACTTTGAGCGACAGGAATATAATGGTTGGGACAATTTGTCTTTATGGCTTTTCAGATGAAAATGACAACTGTGAAATTGGTTATGAACTTTTGACAAAATTTCAAGGACAAGGAATAATGAAGGAAGCTGTAAAAAAAGTTATTGACTATGCATTCAATACAATTAAAGTTCAAAAAATTGAAGCATTCCTTCATAGAGAAAATCAGAGTTCTATAAACCTGTTGGAGAAATTATTGTTTATAAATTCAAATAAACCTGATGAGACAACGCCGGAATTAATATGTTACTATTTAACAAATGACAGTGACAATCTTAAATAAAAACGTGGCCAAAAAAGCAAGAACCGTCAACATGAGGTTTTGTGCAAGCAGGGCTGGATGTTGGAGCAATGGGCATTTTATCGCTATCATCTTCATCTGGGCAGGGTAAACATCGCTGGGCTTTTGTTGGTTAACCTGTACTTTTATATCTTTAATCAGCAGCGGTTCCACCCTGGACGAGCTATGAATTTCAACCCTGCATCAAGTCCTGCCCGTTAGCTATAATATAAAAATATCACAATCATGGTTTATAATATTCTAAACGGAGATTCTCTTGCTCATAGTTTTCCTGACACTAAAATTGAAGGAGATATAATCGTTGTTAGAGAAGGTCTTATAGATGGAAACTTATCAGGCGACAATTTGCATGACTTTTGGCAATCAAGGGCTGAATACATGGAATTGACAGAAGTTGAATATCACAAAAACGTTGTAAAAGAATTTGAAAAACTAATAAATGCGCCTGACAATTCCGAATTCAACCTTTGGTTTGAGTATGACTTATTTTGTCAGGTTAATATGTGGTTCGTTATTTCAATAATAAATAGTTTGGCGATAAAGAAAAAAATTTATGCTGTTTATAGTTCTTATTTGGTTAAAACCAGTAAACAGTTTTGGAATGGTTTTGGACCAGCAAATTCAAGTGAGCTTGCAATTTGTTTTGCTGACAGAGTTCCTTTAAATAATACTGACTTACAATTAGGGCAGAACTTATGGACAGCTTATAAAAGTGGCGACCTTGCAGAATTAATTCATCTTGCAGAGAATCAATCTTTTGCTTTTCCATATCTACAAGAAGTAATTAAAGCTCACGTTGACCGTTTTCCAAAAGACGGGACAATAGGAAGACCTGAAAGAGTTATTGAAGACATAATTAAAAATATTTCAACAGACTTTCATAAAGTATTTAAAGAATTTTGGAACAGAGAAAGTATATATGGCTTTGGCGATACTCAATTGAAACATCTTTATGACAAAGTAATGCACGAACACTAACTGTACATTTAAGCAATTGGCGCACGACATAAAGCAAAGAGCAGCAATTTATCGCTGTTGTGCTTCATCTGGGCTGGACGTACATCGCTGGGCTTGCTTCCGTGGTTGGTATCAAGCTGAAATTTTTTACTCTCCGAGGTTGCGCCTCAACGAGCTGTAGCGAAGATCCCTGGCTGTAAAATTTTTCAGCAAAGAAATGGAAGCAGAAATATTAGATTATATGGATTTAAACCGAATGCAGCCACATTGGATTTTATGCACCAGCACTGCTGATTACATGTTTTCATCAACTATGTTCAATTGGTAAAATGTGGATGAGAGGAAGGCAAAAAACTATTTGTGAACCAGCCGCCAATGTGAGCTGATATTTTTCATATTATTTTGTTGGCATTCGATTCTTTCTATACGAATTCTTGATGGCTATTTTACCATTCTTAAAAGTAAACAAATCGCATCCTGTAACTTCAACCTTAGTGCCATCTGATTTTGTTCCTGTAAAAATCCACTCGGAAAAACCTCTGTTTCCTGAAACAAAGTGTCTTGGATTACCCCAATGAGCATCAGGAAAAGTGTTAAATACGTTTTCAAATGTTTTCCTAACTTGTTCTTGCCCGGTAAATTTTTCTCCATCGAAATCTGGTCCCGCCGAAGCTTCAAACACACAGTCCTCAGTCATATGAGACATAATAGCCTTGACATCATGAGCATTAAATGCATCGGCAAAAGATTGGAGAAAATCTTCAGTTACTTTATTATTTTTTATTTGCGCCATAACTAAAATTGGCAATAATATCAGAAATGTCAAAGCTCCCTTTTTCATATAAATTCATATCATCTTGTTTTGAAACGGATTAATTAAATACTTGCTAACGGTCAGGTACGCTGTTATGGCTGGTGTTAATTTCTGGTTAAGCCCCTGGCCGTTCCTGAATAACGATATCATCCGTCTAGCAAAAAGTTGTCTGGTTAATAATAATCCGAT
Source organism: Ferruginibacter sp. (assembly GCA_031392305.1). Classification (GTDB taxonomy): domain Bacteria; phylum Bacteroidota; class Bacteroidia; order Chitinophagales; family Chitinophagaceae; genus Ferruginibacter. Next base: position 6,232 of record JANMVB010000310.1, on the reverse strand, counting down.
TATTGATTTACTAAGATAAATCATTCTGAATTAGGGTTTATTGTAAAGTTGTTTGCTGTACGTTGGCGGCAAATATTATATTCAGTTTTGATTATCAACTGCCTAATCATTTTAGCGAAAGTTGCTTTGCTTGTAAAACATTCGTAAATCCAACTTTCAGTAAAATCCACATATTGCAGGTAATGCTCCACATAGGTATGCCGTACAAGAGTGCGACGCAACAATGACCCACATTGCTTCTTAGCCCGGACAACAAAAAATATTTTTGGCTAAAAAAAGGTGCCCGGTAAAGACGGGCACCTTCAACAAAAGTTGGTGATCACTTTTATTCTATTGTAAACCTGGTGGTTTTAGATCCGGTTTTTGATGTAAGCTGTAGCATGTAAAGGCCTTTGGCAAATCCATCTAAATCCAGCTTTTTAATATTGGTTGCCTGTTTTAATAAGCCGTTGTATTGCCGGTTCATCAATACCCTGCCCTGCATGTCGATTATTTTTAAAGTTGTCTGGTCATTTTGATCTGCTTTCCATTCAACATTTATAAATTTCTTTGAAGGGTTGGGATAGACTTTTACAGATGTTGTGGCTGCATTTATATCAGAAATTTCGATTGAATTTCTTTTACGGGTTATTGTTATTGGACAGTTACCCAGTTTAGCACCAAGCCTCAGGTAACCTATTACCATACTTTTTGGTACACAAATTTCCTGGTTGTTGTAGCATAATACTACCTGGTCTAAATTTGGTCCACAGCGTACATCAACCACATTAATAGTAATGGAACAAGTGGTAACACAACCGTTGGCATCTGTAATGGTAACGGTATAAGTAGTAGTGGCTGTTGGGCACACCCTCCTTATAGAATCGTAGCCCGCCCTGGTTCCGCCACTCCATGCGTATCTAAGCGGCTTAACCCCACCGGCAACAGTTGCGGTAAGTTTAAAGCATTGAGCTGCATAGCCGATGTAGATGGTGTTTAATACATCTTCCGGCGTGCCGTAGTTTGGCGTGGCCCTGATAGAACAGGAGATGGTGCCTTCGTTGCACACATTGCCGGCAGGTATTACATTTATAGTTACCCTGCAGGTGGAGGTGCATTGATTGGCATCCGTTACAGTAAGTATATACGTGGTAGTTACTGTGGGAGATACCGTGATGGAACTACCCGTACCTGCAGTACCCCAATCATACGTATAAGGGCCGGTACCTCCGGAGCCATCGCCGGTAAGTGTTACACTTTGCGGGCCGTTGCCAATATAAATTGTATTTAAAGCGCCACCCGTAATTGTTGGATTAGGGCTTACGCTAATAGTACACCTCACATTGCATGGATTGCTTGTCCAGGTAAATTCAGACACATCACTGATATTGCCGATGCTGGCAGTAATTACATCCTTTCCTGCATTGGCACCTGTGTAACAGAAAGTGGCAATGCCGCTTGCATCTGTATTGGCAAAAGACGTAGCGGCATTTGGCCCGCTAATATTAAAATCAACCCTTACACCCACAACCGGATTGTTAAACTGATCTTTAACAAGTGCACTAAAACATTGTTGGGTGTTAATGGAGCCAGTGCCTGTAACAGGCGTAAGTGTTAAACTATTAACTGTAGCAACCGGTGAAAATGACTGGCCGCCTGCATATCCATAAGAATCGTCTGCATTAAAACCATATTGAAATGCACCAAATGGCAACGCACCTGCAAGCGTATGCGAACCATCAGTAACAGTAAGCTGTGCACCTGAAAAACCACTTGTACCAATTGGAGTAAATTCTGAAGCCGGTACTGCAACTCCATCCAATGTTAGCTGGCCAACAATGGAATTAGGGGCAACTAAATTTATATAGTGTGCCACAAAGCCGGATACAGTTGTAAGCGTATATCCTGGTAAAAATTGTTGAAGTGAAGGAATCAACATCATAAAGGGGTCACCCGGATTGCCTGAAAACCCTGAGCCATTTGCATATTCTGCAACAAGTATTGGCTTATCAGATTCTATATAGGATTGGGTGGTAAGAATTTTTTCAATGAACTGTCCCCTGTTAATAGGTGCCTCTGCTACGCCGTTTATTTTTACGGTCGTATTATTTTCCGATGCCATAAACCGCCAGGTATCACCATTTATCCTGGATTTTAGGGGAACAGCGCCGAAGCTTGTTCCGAATGTAGAAGTGGGAGGGATCATTTCGCATATATGATCACAATAACTTGCCCCCGGGGGAATGTTTGCACACCGTACGGCACCCATCACACCCACTGGTTGTGTAGATGTTATTAAAGTGCCGGATAAATCTCCGCTACTGGTCTCTAACTCATAGGTTTGCCCCTGGTTGAGGGTAATATTATATGGTACACCAGCAGTATGCCCGGCAGCATTGGATGCTAAATTAATTGTAACTGTTGTGCCATTTACTGTGCCTACTATCCCTAACTGACTACCCGAGAAACCCGGGGAATAATTGAGCAATAAATATTCTGTACCCAATACATCTGTTGGTAAACCTAAATACGCATCTGTTGTAAATGGTATCTGGTTAAGGCCATAAACTGTTACCTCATCATTGGCCGTAACATGAATACCATTGTTATCAACTACATCATTAACATGTACAGAAAGTGAAGTAGGAACAATAACAGGGGTAACCGTATTCGCAGTTACCGAAAAGGCCTGATTGAATCCAAGGCCAGGTATTGTAACTGTACCAGATGTGTTTACACCGGATGTAATGAAAAGGGTTAATGTTGGGTTATTGCTATAATTCCCATTAAACATCAGCCAAAAATCTTTACCCTTGCTATCTGCAGCCTGGGCATGTAGATTTGTGTTAAAGCAAGCAATGGAAATAAGGGCGAGCAGGCTTAAGAAGATTGTTTTAAGCTTTAAAGTAAAAGTAAATTTTTGCATAAAAAAGGGTTTAAATGTTTACTGATAGATGGTGATTTTATTGTGCCGGTTTTACAGTGATGTCTTTGAATTCAAATTGCAGGATATCTGCTTTGTAGGCTGGTATGGCCTGTTGTGGTAAAATGATGCATTCTTTATTGATGGTTGCTGTACAACTGGTGGAGGAGGTTTCACCTGGTGGTAAAATAAGTTTCTTCTCACCTTTAATGCCTTCGCTTTTTGAGGATACCTGGCGGGTGGTAAATAATTCTTTCCACGAAATTTTTACATCGAATTTATTATTGTTTTGAAATTTTAAAAACACGGCTGCTGCCCCGTTACAATCAGCTATTAAATGATAGCAATCCACATTGCCAACAGTTTTATCGAATATCCATCCGCTTAATAAATGATTTGTAATACTGTTGATTGTAACTAATTGAGAAGGCTGTGTAGGAATTGTTTTTATATGCGCCAGTAGATTTTGAGATAAATAAATATTGGTTGAGTTGAAATGTTTGTCGGCATACAAATTTGTATTAAAAATGAAGAATGCAATTGTAAATACTGCCATCAATTTATGCGAAAGCAAATATTTTTTTGAGTGACATGCAAGCCATAGCCTGCTTTGTACAAAAGCCTGTATCATAATAATTATTTTTTGGATTTTTAAATTGGACAACCAGGATTAGAGAGGAAGCGTTTTGTGTTTTAGCAATTCATAGAAGTGGAAAAAGGTGTAGGACGATCGGAAGTTAAAACGTTTTCAAAAAAAATGATTTTGAAAAGCAGATAACAAGGATAGAAAATTATTATTGAAAATGCAAGTGTTTTTCAAAATTTAATATTGAAAAGAATAAGTAAAAAAAAAGTAAACCGGCAATGCTTGTGCCACGGCTAAGCAAGCATTAAAATTTGACATAGTTCTGGATTTTCTTTACAATCCAAAATAGCACGCAATTAATGCTCCCCATAGGTATGCCGCACAAGAGGGCGATGCAACGATGTTGAACATTGCTTCACCGTCTGAACAAAAAACTGTATTTCGAAATCACGGTATTTTCAAATACACATTGCCCAAGCAACACTGTTCTTTCTCTTTTTTAGGAGCATAAATTACCTTGCCTATCAAAAGTAAAACCTTACATTTATCAAATTCTTTTATAAGGATTTTTTAAAACTGCTAACCAACTAATCACCAACTAATGAAGAAAATTACTTTACTTTTTACATGGCTATTTATTGCTGTTGTGCTAACTGCACAGGTTTCGATAAGCAATTATCTTTCTGCACCTTTTCCGGTAAACCTGGTGGGTAGTAAAAATGGTAAAGTAATAGCGTGGGTGTTTAATGATAAAGGTGCCCGCAATATTTATGTGGCCAGTGCGGATGGTAATAACGTAAAGCGTGTTACTAATTATACCGGCGATGAGGGTATGGAAACCGGGGATATTCAGTTAGCGGCTGATGGTGAACAAATTATTTTTGTGCGTGGCAACCCTGCAAATAGTAAAGGCGAAACTGCTAACCCTGCCTTTTTGCAAAGCAGTACAGAAGCTGTAATTTATGCTATTGATAAATGGAGTAGCAACCCCCGGAAAATAAGTGCAGGAACTGCTCCGCAGATATCCCCTGATGGCAAATTGCTTGCATTTGTTTCAGGTGCACAGGTTTGGCTGGTATCCCTAACCGATACCTCAGCAAAGCCGCAAAAACTTTTTCAATCAAGGGGCACCCAATCCAATCTTCAATGGTCGCCGGATGGGCAGTCGATAGCATTTGTTAGCAGCAGGGGCGATCATTCGTTTGTGGGAGTTTACCGGTTGAATGATAAAACGGTAAGTTTTGTGGATACCGGTATCGACTTCGACCGGTCACCGGCATGGTCGCCTGATGGAAGCCAACTGGCTTTCATACGTGTTCCAAATATTCACAACAATTTGCCGTTTACCCCGGTAAGGGAATCAAACCCCTGGAGCATCCGGGTGTATAACTACCAATCCGCAAAAGTAAATGAAGTATGGAAAGCTGCGCAGGGTAGGGGCAGTGCATTATTTACTGACCTGCCAAGTGGTGGTACCCAGTTGTGGTGGGGTGCCGGGCAGCAGTTAGTTTTTCCTTATGAGATAGATGGATGGGCACATTTGTATGCGCTTAATTCAGGAAGTAAAACTCCCGAATTATTAACACCCGGAAATGGCGAAGTGGAGAATGTAACCGTATCGAACGACCGGAAAACGATTTACTACACAACAAATATTGGGGATATTAACCGCCGGCATATCTGGCAGGTGGATATTGCAACCGGCACGGCTACACGCAAAACAATGGGCAGCGATATTGAATGGTCGCCGGTAGAAACTGCGGGTGGAATATCTTATTTACATGCTTCGGCAACACGTCCGCCCTGGCCGGCTGTTTTGCAAAATAATATTGCTAAAGATATTGCGCCAAATCTTTTTCCGGCAGATTTTCCTACGGGCCTTGTGCAGCCAACCGCTATAAATATTATGGCAAGCGATGGCATACAAACCACCGCCAATCTTTTTCTTCCGCAAAACTATTCACCATTAAAAAAATACCCCGTGGTGGTTTACCTGCATGGGGGTTCAAGAAGGCAGATGCTGTTAGGTTTTAATTATGCCCAATACTATTCAAATGCCTATGCACTCAACCAATATTTTGCCGGCAAAGGTTTTATAGTGCTTGCATTAAATTACCGCAGTGGCATTGGCTATGGCCTTAATTTTAGGGAAGCCGTCAACTATGGCGCAGCCGGTGCCAGCGAGGTGAAAGACCTGTTAGCTGCCGGGAGTTATTTGCAAAAACGGCCAGATGTGGATGCCGCTAAAATTGCATTGTGGGGAGGCTCGTATGGTGGCTATTTAACGGCACATGCTTTAGCACAGGCGCCCGGTGTATTTGCTACAGGCGTTGATATACATGGCGTACATAACTGGAACGATGAGTTGCCCACCTTTGCCGCCTGGTACGATTATGCAAAGTACCCGGAGATGGCAAAAAAAGCATTGCTGGCGTCACCGGTTTCTTATATAAAAAACTGGAAGGCACCGGTATTATTTATTCATGGTGATGATGACAGGAATGTACCCTTTAGTGAATCAGTAAATTTTGCAGAGCTTTTGCGCAAGCAAAATGTATCCGTAGAGCAACTGGTATTTCCCGATGAAGTGCATTCTTTTTTACTATACAAAAACTGGGTAAAAGCGTATGAAGCTACTTTTGAATTTATAAACAGGCAACTGAAAATAAATACAAAGTAAATTTTTTGTCCGGGCTAAGAAGCTGTGTGGTACATCGTTGCGTCGCCCTCTTGTACGTTATACC
>JANMVB010000295.1:0-1950 GCA_031392305.1 Ferruginibacter sp. | reverse complement strand
CATCAATTGTGCAGCGGTAGGTTTTACAAAAAATTGTTTCCCTGATTTTGTAACCAGTTCCTGCGTAATTTTTATACATGCATCATTCACTGCATTTGCAAAACTTGCTGCCCCTACCGAGCCTACCGAACCTGCTGCAGGCGGTAATGCAGAGTCGCCTATTTTTACTTCAATTTTATTTACGGTTAGGCCAAGTCCATCTGCCGCCGTTTGTGCGATAATGGTATGTGATCCGGTGCCCAGGTCAGATGCTGCCAGTTCAACAATTGCTTTTACCACATTATTACTGCGGCTTAATTTTATGATGGCAGATGTATCTCTTTGCCTGGCCGGGTAGGTGCCGGAAGCTACTCCATAACCCACCAGGTAATCACCGATTTTATTTTGACCGGGTTCCATTTTACGTTTCTCCCAACCGAATGCTTTGGCCCCTTCCTGTAAACATTGTACCACTGTTCTTGATGACCAGGGCTTTCCATTGGATGGGTCTTTGGCTGGCTCATTTTTTATCCTGAATTCGATGGGATCCATTTTAAGTTTATAAGCAAGTTCGTCCATTGCGGATTCTATGGCGAAACTGCCGGTTGATTTTCCCGGCCCACGGGTGTAGGTAGGTAAAATAATATTCATCGGCACTACCTTGTAGGAGATCAACGAATTGGGTACCTCGTACATGACTTTTGAACAATCACCGCAGGGTTCGGTAAACTCACCTTTTATTGCACAGTGTGTGGTTGTTTCATGGGCGAGGGCTATCAATTTACCATCCTTAGTGGCAGCCAATCTTATTTTTTGATGGTTCTTTTGGCGGAGACCAACAGAGTTAAACATTTGCTGCCGTGTAAGTGCAAGCTTTACGGGCCGGTTTACCATTTTAGCGGCTACGGCAGTTAGGACCAGGTTTGCCCACTGGCCACCTTTTGAGCCAAAGCCCCCGCCAATATGTGGGGTTACAATTCGTACATTTTCCGGTTTAAGATTGAGCGTTTTTGCGGCAGCGGACTGTGCCCCGTTTACAATTTGCGATCCATTGTAAAGGGTAAGTTTTTCTCCTTCCCAAAAAGCAATGGTAGCATGTGGCTCCATGGGGTGATGATGCTCCACCGGAGTTTCATACATTTCTTCTATTTTAAATTCAGCAGTTGAAAAAGCTGTTTCCACATCACCACGTAATGCATCCGCTTTCTCTTTTTCCTTAGGGGTTACCGCTTCATTTTTATGCTTTTCAAAATCAACTTTTTCTGTTGATTTATTATAATCAACTTTTATTAGCGTTGCAGCAAAACGTGCCTGCTCAAAAGTTTCTGCAACTACCACCCCAATATGCTGACCGTAAAATTCTACAGCCGGACTTTGCAATAACGAGCCGCCGCGTATGCCCCCTTCCATATTAAGTTTGGGTACATTTTTATGAGTGATAACAGATAAAACGCCTTGCGATTTTTCGGCAGCGCTTGTATCTATATTAATAATTTCGCCAGCGGCTATGGTACTTTTAAAAATAACAGCATGGGCTGTATTCTTCAACACATAATCCGTAGCATAGGTAGCTGCGCCGGTTACTTTTAAAATACCATCTACCCTGTTTATTCCTTGTCCTATAATTTTTTCTTCCTGGCTCATTTGCTTAATGAATGTTTTAGGATGATAAAGATTTTAATATTTTTTGTTACAATTATTGATTTTAGCATTTAGTAGAACAACGCCCAACTCCTTCCGAAATGTACCTGGTGCTAACTTAATTACCTTACCTGCTGAATGTGCAAACGGCTCAAAAAATTTATTACTATTACGAAACACAATTAAAGATCCTATATGATAAAATGTACAAGAGGGCGATGCAACGATGCTGCTATGAAACCCTTATGCCCGGACCAACAATTGCATTTTAATTTATACTGAAAAAGATGTTATGCTTTACCGCCATTCATTGCCTGTATCAATGCCCTG
>JANMVB010000272.1:0-2620 GCA_031392305.1 Ferruginibacter sp. | reverse complement strand
GATAAGCTATGGCATGGAACCGGATAATAACATTATATTTAAAGATTAATAAGCCATTCAAAAATCAAAAACACTTCAGAATTTGTTTTGAAGGTTGAGGTCTATGAAAAAAATCAAATATTACTATAATACCAATACACTTCGCTACGAAAAACTCGTGACCCCATTTAGAGTGAGGCTGTTACGTATATTCAGCTTTTTTTCTGTGTTACTGGTTAGCTCTGCACTGGTAATCTGGCTTTATACAAAATTTATTCCCCGCCCAACAGATAAAGAATCCAATATAAGGCTGGAGTTGATGAAGGACAATTATACCACGTTGAATGATAAAGTGAAATCGCTGCAACAGCAAATGGCAGACCTGGAAAAACGGGATAATGAAGTGTACCGTTCTATTTTTGAGGCCAATCCGCTGCCCGATAGTGCGAGGGCAACGCTGATTGAAAAGAAAAAAGAGCTGGATAAAATTAGTGTGATGAATGATAATTTGCTGAGCCAGGATATTGCCAAAACTTTAAATAACCTGAGTGCCCGGGTATCTTTCCAGGAGGATAGTTACAAAGAGATTGAAAAACTCATCAACAACCAGGAGAATAAACTGGCCTGCATACCAGCCATTCAACCTTTAAGTAATAAAGACCTTACCCGCATTGCCAGCGGATACGGCTTTCGTATTCATCCAATTTATGGTATCCCAAAAATGCATAATGGGCTCGATTTTACCGCCTCCCAGGGTACACCTGTTTATGCTACCGGTGATGGCACGGTGAAAGTATCAGAATTCGGGAGTGGTTTTGGCAACAATATTGTTATCAATCATGGTTATGGATACGAAACATTGTACGGCCACCTCCTGCGCATGAAAGTGCGGCAGGGCCAACGGGTAAAAAGAGGCGAAATTATCGGATGGGTAGGTAGCACCGGCGCAAGTACCGGGCCCCATTGTCATTACGAAGTTCATATCAATGGCAGGCCGGTAGATCCGGTGTACTTTTTTTACAATGATTTAAATGCCGAGCAATACGACCGCCTGCTAAAACTTGCAGCTACGGGTAGTGCAAAAAGTTTTGATTAATTTTAAAAGATGGCAGAAACACAAATAGCATTTGATTTTGGCGACCTTCCGCAAACTCCTTTGCCGGAGAAAAAAGTTGCACGTGCCCTTAAGAAAACTCCGCCTGTATTAAATGAAATGGTTACGCCCAAACCAAAATCTACCAGGGGAAGAAAAAGCATAGAGGAAATGAGTGCCGGTGTAGATTTGATAGACGTGCCCGAAGATGCAGTACTGTTTCAAAAAATGTATTATACCATTGGCAAGGTTGCCGAAATGTTTAAAGTAAATCAATCACTCATCCGGCTGTGGGAAAATGAATTTGATGTACTGAAGCCAAAAAAAAATGGAAAGGGGGACCGCCTGTTCAGGCCCGAAGACATTAAGAACATCCAGCTTATTTATCATTTAATGCGTGAAAGAAAATACACCATGCAGGGGGCCAAAGATTTTATAAAAAATAATAAAAAAGCAGAGGAAAAATTCGCTACAATAGAAGCGCTTAAAAAGCTAAAAGGCTTTTTAAATGAACTGAAGGCAAACTTATAACTACCATATTTTACACCAGATAATTAAATGAAACCAGCATGTTGAAAACACTCCTTACCTTTTGTTTTATTATTACTTCTTACCTGTTAGCTGCCCAGGCCGAATATCAAATTCTGAACGACCCCGGCCATCCTGAAGCAAAGATTTTGAGGGGCACTATCAATAAATACCTGGTGCAAAATGACAGCTCGTATAAATGGTACGCACCCAGCCAACAATCTTATAAACCGGATACTGCAATTTTAAATGCCCTCGAAAAAGTGAAGGCATCGAAAATGCAACTGGTGGTATTTGGCGGCACCTGGTGTGAGGATACGCAAAATATTTTACCAAAGTTTTTTAAGCTGCAGGAAATGAGCGGCGTACCCGACGATAACATCACATTTTTTGGGGTAAGCCGCAGCAAGGTATCGCTTGGCCATATTGCCGAAGCGTTCGGCATCATTAATGTACCCACCATCATTGTAATGAAGGCTGGTAAAGAACTTGGCCGGGTAGTGGAGTATGGCACCACCGGTAAATGGGATAAGGAACTTGCAGAAATTATCAGTAAAAATTAATTTGCTTTTGCTTTATTATAGTGTTAACTCAGGAAGATTTTTTTCTTTTTACAAACATTTGTTTTTCAATTTAACATCGAAATTCTTCGAGATTTCGCAAAAGAATAATTATTGAACGAACATTATATCATTGCTCAACATCGTTGTGTCACTCCCTTGTACGTCATACCAATGGGGAGCTTTAATTACGTTTTAAATTGCCGGAACGTAAAAATTCTAAATACTACCAGTTTTCAAAAGCACCGGGTTGTTATAAATAAATAGGATTAAGCAATTTGTTCTTAAAGCATATATTAATTTGTTTGAGGCTACATTTTCTTTTTTTTCTTGATAAAAAAAAGAAACAAAAAAAATCAAGGCTGCGAATAAAAAGGCTGAAAATTTCAACATTAGCCTTAAATCAAGGAACTCGCCGCAAGTAGTAAGATAATTTGAAGTGTCTGCCCGGCTCAAACAA
>JANMVB010000359.1:0-10784 GCA_031392305.1 Ferruginibacter sp. | reverse complement strand
TGTTGCATTTAGCTCCACTGTTTTTTCAATTTCCACTTTTTCTTTTCCATCTACCGATAATATATTTCCCCTGAAAAAAAGTTGGTCGTTTTTAACCTGTGCCAAAGCGCTGATGGGTGTGGAGCATCCGCCCAGCAATGCTTTTAAAAAGGCTCTTTCTATTTGCGTGCAAAGTGCAGTTTGAGTATGATTGAAATGGATACATGCTTCTGAACTATCTGTATCATCTTCTCTGCAAACTACCATGATGGCGCCCTGCGCAGGTGCCGGTAACATCCAGTCGAGGTCGATAGAATTTTGAGGGCGCAGGTTTATCCTTTCCAGGCCTGCAGCTGCAAAAATGGCACCGTGCCAGTTGCTTTCCTGCACTTTACGAAGCCGGGTATTTACATTGCCCCGAAGGTTTTCTATCGTGTGATTGGGATACCTGTTGAGCCATTGGGCTTTACGGCGGATGCTGCTGGTGGCGATACCCCCATCCCCTAAAGGGGTGAAAAATACAGGCTCGTTTAAATGCCAGGTTTCAATAATTGATGGGTCCTTATACACAAAAATATCTTTGTAAGATGCCCTTTCTAATACGGCCGCCTGTATTATACCTCTTGCTAATTGCGTGGGTACATCTTTCATTGAATGTACCGCTATATCAATTTTGTTGGTGAGTAAAGCTATGTCGAGGCTTTTGGTAAATATGCCTTGCACGCCCATTTCGTATAAGGGTGTTTGAAGGTCGATATCGCCTTCGCTTTTTATATAAACCAGCTCCGATTGAAAATTGTTTTTTGCCAGTAAATCCTGCACCAGCGTAGCCTGCCACACAGCCAGTTGACTTTCCCTGGTACCAATTCGTATTAATTTATTCATGTTAATTAATAGTGCCGGTAGCAATGTATTCATTGATGGCTTCAATATAATTACAACCGCGTTGGTTTTGATTGCGCATTTTTATAGCCATGCCATTGATTACTTTCTGAATTTTTTCCTCAGGATTAACAAGGGGGATTACGGGAGTTAGTGTAGCGGAATAATTGATGAATAAATTGCAGCTGTGCATGGTTTGCAATTTATGTTTTACTGCCTTTAACACGGGAACGTTTTTACGCATCTCGTGCCAGTCTAAAAATTCGTTGATATGATCTGCTATGATTGCTTTTGCTTTTGGTACTTCCGCCTTTCTTTTATAAAGCGTTTCGTCTTTTATTTTTGAGAGGTCATCTACATTTACCAACGTAATATTGGGTAAGTGCTGCGCCGATTTTTCAACGTTATATGGAATGGATAAATCAATTATTAATTTATTACCGCTGTTGGCAATGTGGGATGCTAAAATAACCGGATCAGTTGCATTGGTAGCAACTAAAATAATGTCCGATTCATGGATATATTTCGAGAGCTCGTTTATTGAAGCATAATTTAGGCCGAGTTCAGTTGCAAGTTTTTCTGCCTTACCTTCTGTTCTGTTGATGAGGGTAATATTGGTGGTTTGCAAATAATCTACCAGGTTTTTACAGGTATTACGGCCTATTTTACCGGTACCCAACAAAAGGATTTTTTTGTTGGAAATAGCTGCAATTTTTTCTTTGATGTATTGTACGGCTGCAAATGAAACTGAAACTGTACCACCACTCAATGCAGTATTAGTACGGATTAATTTAGATGATTGCAGCACAGCATTTACCAACCTTTCTATGTAAGCACCAATAAAATGATTTTCTCTTGAAAACTTAACGGCCTGCTTTATTTGTCCTACAATTTCATAGTCCCCTAAAATCTGTGAGTCTAACCCGGCAGCTACGTTAAAAAGATGTTCGATGGCTTTGTTACCTTTTTTTACGTAAGCCATTTCTAAAAAGGTATCAAGCCCACCTTGTGTTTGCGTGCAGAGTAATTGAGATAAACTGGCGGCGCTTTCTGCAAAACCATAAATTTCAGTACGGTTGCAGGTAGAGAGAATAAAAAATTCTTTTACTCCGTAAATAGGTGCCAGCGAAAATAAAGTAGCGTATTGGTCACTGTTAATTGCATACTGACCTCTGAGGTTGGCGTCGGTTTTTTTATAGTTGATACCCGCAATAAAGAAAGTCGATAAATCTGTAGGTTTAAATCCGAGCATCTGCAAATAGTGATTGAATATTTTACTCTGCAAAAGTAATTGCGGTAAAGCTTGAAAACTAATTTGAATGTCATGAGATTGTCATTTTGCTGTATGAGGTGCATCATATTAGGATGTGTTGTAAATCATTGTTTAAAATAGATCATTTTTCCGTAGATGATTAAGAAGTTGGTTGAGTTAATTATCTAACCGCAGAGAACAAGAGAATATGGAAGTTACGCACAGCGTAATTTTTATCTCTGCGAAAACTCTTTTAACTCATTTTCTCAGCGGTAAAAAAGAGATGAAATTTAAAGCAGGCGTAAAAATGAATTAATTCAAACAGCTTTTAAATATGAATTTTATTTTGTGATGAACATTTAGCAATGCCAGTGGTTACATTTGCAAATCATTTAAATTAATATGGCTAAAAAAACAGGCGTAGTGTTAATGAACCTAGGTTCGCCGGATTCAACCGAAGTGAAAGATGTACGGAAATATTTAAAACAATTTTTAATGGATGAACGGGTGATTGATGTTCCGTTTCTTGCCAGGTATATTTTAATCAACGGAATTATTGTTCCGTTCAGGGCGCCTAAATCTGCGGAAGCTTATAAAACTATCTGGACAAAAGAAGGTTCACCCCTGGTAGTTTTAACCAAACAATTGCAGCAGGCCTTGCAACAACAGGTAAGCGTGCCTGTTGAAATTGCGATGCGGTATGGCAACCCAACTACCGAAGTAGCTTTTGAAAATTTATTAAAAAGGCAACCCGATCTGGATGAAGTGCTGGCGATCCCTTTGTACCCACATTATGCCATGTCATCTTTTGAAACAGCCGTTGAATACGCAAAGGAAACACATGAAAAAAATAAGTATCCTTTTAAACTTACTTTTTTAAAACCGTTTTATAACGAGCCGGATTATATCCATGCTTTGGCTGAAAATATAAAGCCTTATCTGCAGCAGGAACATGATCATATTTTGTTCAGTTATCACGGTGTACCGGGGCGCCATATACGAAAGAGCGATATTACCGGAGGCCATTGTTTAAAGGTTGAAAATTGTTGTGAGGTTGCATCTCCTGCACATGCACATTGTTACCGCCACCAGGTATTTACAACAACCCGTTTAGTGATGGAAGAATTAAATATCCCCAAAGATCAATACAGCATTGCTTTTCAATCAAGATTAGGAAAAGGATGGCTTGAACCATTTACTGATATACGTTTGGAACAAATGCCCAACGAAGGGATTAAAAAATTGCTGATACTTTGTCCGGCCTTTGTAAGTGATTGCCTTGAAACATTGGAAGAAATTGATGAACGTGGCAGGGAATCTTTTATGAAAGCGGGCGGAGAAAGTTATACCATGATACCATGCCTTAATACAAACCCATTATGGGTAAATACATTGAGCAAATGGGTGGGGGAGTTTGTGGAAGGAAACAGTGCAATGATGTCTGATGTATGATTTTTTGATGTATGATTTAAAGCAGTTTTCGAATGGGATATTTTTCAACAATGAATGAGCTCCAATGAGTAATATCTTTTTTATTTAACCCTATAAAAGATAATCGATAACTCATAATATATTATACTACAGGCATCAGGTACATTATTAAATTGTATCAAAAATAAAAAACTAAGCGATCGAAGGACATCAGAAATCATACATCAAAAAATCAGACATCATAAATGTATCTCTACATTAAAGCCCTCCATATCATCTTCATCGTTACCTGGTTTGCGGGTATGTTTTATATAGTCCGGCTATTTATTTACAATACCGAAGCACAACAAAAAGAAGAACCTGCCAAACAAATTTTAACCGATCAATTTTCAATAATGATCAAGCGTCTTTGGTTTGGCATTACCTGGCCCTCTGCTGTTTTAACCGTAATTTTTGGTGGCTGGATGGCTACTTACTTTAACCCGATACCGCAATGGCTTTGGATAAAGCTTGCGTTTGTTGCTGCTTTGTATGCGTATCATTTTACGTTGCAAAGGATTTATTCGGATGAGATGAAAGGCATCTTTCGGTTTACTTCCAACCAATTACGCATCTGGAACGAAGTGGCCACCATCCTCTTGATAGCAATTGTAATGCTGGTAACTGTTAAGCAAAATATGAGTTGGGTTTGGGGCATCATTGGGCTGCTGCTTTTTACCGGGTTGTTAATGAGTGCCATTAAAATTTATAAAATAATCAGGGCCAAAAAATAATTTATTCCTTTAATACAGTTTTTGTCCGGGCTAAGAAGCTATGTGCAGCTGCATGGGCGTCGCACTCTTGTACTGAATATCATTTGGGAGCTTTAAGTACGTTATAAATTAAAATCTCTCTTCTTTTTAAGATTATACAAAAAACAAAATCCATTTTTACTGCCTGTAAAGTATAGTTGCTACTCTTTGCTGAATGCATATTTATCAACATGTGCCCCACCGGTATTCCTTTGGCATGATTTTTACGATAATCTCTGAAAAATAACCTCAAAAAAAACCACTATGAAAAAATTAACCACCGTTTTGTTTGCTACAGCAATTTCTGCTTTCATTTTAACAGGATGCTCAAAAAGTAAGGATAAATCTACCTTGCAAATAAGATTAACCGACGCCCCCACCGCCTTAGAAGAAGTAAATGTGGAAATACGTGAAGTAGAAGTGAAACTTCATGAAACACCACGAAACAATGAAGAAACTCCCCGCAACAATGAACCATCTACCCCTGATAATGAAGAATGGGTAAAGCTTGAAACCAATAGCAGGGTCTATAATTTACTTGAACTGCAAAATGGTACAGAGGCTGTATTGGCATCTGCTGCATTGCCTTCAGGCATTGTAAAGGAGATCAGGTTTATATTGGGTACCAATAATACAGTAAGGGAAAATGGCGTGGTGTACCCACTGGAAATTCCAAGTGGTGCTACCTCCGGATTAAAAATAAAAGTTGATAAAAAATTACTGGCCCAACTTGAAACGCTAACCATTGATTTTGATGCAGCCTTGTCTGTAAAAAAAGAAGGCAACGGTGAGTATAAACTAAGGCCAGTGCTAAGAGTGAAATAATATTTTAATACTTCGGTAAATATAAAAGACAGCTATTAAATTGGCTGTCTTTTTTTATTTGTAAAATTATTGGTAACGCTAAATGCTATTGTGTGCTGTTACGCAGGGGATAAATTAGTGAAATTTTATTCAGTACCCTACATAAATAAAGCATGTTTCTTTTAATTTAAAACGTAATTAAAGTTGCCCATAGGTATTATGTACAAGAGGGCGACGCAAGGATGATGCTTATAGTTTCAATGCCCGGACAAAAAAATCTTTTTTACGTTTTATTCCTTGCAAAGCATAAACAACCTTCTTACGAAATTTTATTTACTTTTTAATTTCCACACCAGCGCACTTGCACCGAGGATGGCGGCGTCTGCTTCTTTTAATTCGCTGAAAAGTAATTTCACTTTGTTTTGAAATATGGGTAGCAGGTTTGCCTCCATGTGTTTACGTGTTGGGTGTAGCAGCAGGTTGCCCGCTTTTGTTAGGCCACCAAATAATACAATTGCTGAGGGTGATGAGAACATGATAAAATTTGCCAATGATTCTCCGAGAATTTGCCCGGTAAATTCGAATATCCTGTTGGCAATGGTGTCGCCCTGCAAGGCGCATTCATACACCGTTTCGCTGGTGAGTTCATTTATGCGGTAGTTACGCAACAGGCTCTCTTCTTCGGGGTGTGCGGTAAGCATTTCAATGGCTGTCTCACGTACACCTGTAGCCGAAGCGTAAGATTCCAGGCTGCCCTTCATGCCGGTAGATTTATGCATCCTGCCGTCGTGCCTGATGATGGTATGGCCCAGTTCGCCGGCAAAGCCATCATGGCCTAATACAATTTTACCATCTATTACAATGCCGCTTCCTACACCGGTGCCTAAGGTAATGGTAATAAAATGTTTCATTTCCTTGGCACAGCCATACATCATTTCGCCCATTGCTGCTGCATTGGCATCATTGGTAAGTTTTGTAACGAGGTTAAACTTTTTTTCCATCAGGTCGGCAATGGGTATAATCCCCTTCCACTTTAAATTAGGTGCATACTCAATGGTGCCCGAATAAAAATTGCCGTTTGGTGCCCCCATGCCGATGCCCACAAAGTTTTCTGTGCCGCCAACCCGTTCAATCATCGGCATCAGTTTTATATGAAGGTCGTCAATAAATTCTTCCACCACTTCGTGTGCATTGGTGGGTATCCTGTCTTGCTCCAGTATTTTACCGGTACGGTCAACAATTCCAAATTTGGCAGTTGTGCCACCTACATCAATACCTACTGCGTATTTCTTTTTCATAAAACTATAATGATAACTTAATTTTTAGTGTGCGCCTTTACTGTTTAATTTATCAAAATCAATGCCTTGAGATTGCAATACAGATTTTGCCCTGATAGCGTAAAATGCAAGATATGCAAAACATACTATGCCCATTATATAACTTAACTGAATGCCTATTTTATCAGCGAGCAATCCCTGCAGGTAACTGATAATACCACCACCCATTATCATCATAATAAGTAAGCTGCTGCCCTGGTTGGTATGCTTGCCCAACCCTGCAACCGCAAGCGTGAAGATACATGGCCATAAGGTGCTGCAAAAAAGTCCTACGCTTATAAATGCATAAACACTTACCATACCGCTGGTGAGCATTCCAATTATTAATGAGGCAATGCCCATTACAGAAAATATGAGTAACATGCGGGCAGGGTTGCCCTTGCTTAAAATATCACAAACTATCATGGCCGCAATCACAAATGCATAAACGAAGAAAGGTGTTACATCATGTTGGGCAATTGTATTTACTAATAAAAAAATACCGAAGGCTATGTAAGGCATCAGGAAACTAAGTATTTTTTTTGCACCCATACTTACATCAAATGCACCAACTGCACCCGTCCATCTCCCAATCATAAGGCTGGCCCAGTATAGCGAAATATACGGAGCTATTTTTTCAGTAGGCGTCTTCAGGTATTCTTCCATATAAGCCGGCAAATTACTGGCAGTAGAAACTTCTACACCTACATAAACAAAAATAGCAATCATGCCCATCACAAGCTGTGGATATTGAAATGCGGAGTTTTTTTCTAGCAGCTTACCTGTGCCAACTGCTTCTTCTTCGGCAACATGATCGAGATCAATTTTATTAGGAACAGACGAAAATTTTATAAATACAGCTACCAGCAAAAAAGCAAGTCCTAATATAAGATAGGGAGTTTTTACGCTTTCAATACTTGCAACAGAAGATCCTGATGCCACACTGCCAAATATTGCAAAACTCACCAATAGCGGGCCAATGGTTGTGCCAAAATTATTAACACCACCGGCCATGGTTAGCCGCTGCGAGCCGGTCTTTGGGTCGCCCATTACAATTGCAAGTGGATTAGCTGCAATTTGCTGTAATGAAAAGCCGAGCCCAACCACAAATAAGCCTGTTATCATTAATGTAAAAGAAGCGTTATTAGCTGCAGGATAAAATAACAAAGTGCCTATAGCTGAAATAATTAATCCAACTGCAATTCCATTTTTATAACCTATTCGGTTTAATACATCCCCGCCAATAGCCTTTGAAATTAAAAAATAAATGATGGAACCCACCGTATAGGCTACATAAAAAGCTACGGAAACAAGCTGGCTCTGGGCCTGCGATAAATCAAAAGCCTTTTTAAATACAGGGATTAAGATATCGTTACTGGCTGCTACAAATCCCCAGAAAAAAAATACCGTAATGAGGGTTCCGAATTGTGACCATTTGGTTGTTTGTTGTGGACTGTTGGATTGGCTCATAATTGAATCGTTGGTTTAAGTTGCCCAAAGTAGAATAATTTTATCATTGTGAAAAATTTTCATTACTTAATTTGTTTCTATCAAAAACCTTCTTAATTTGAACTCATTTCAATAATCAATTTATTCAATGGAAATAATTCATGTAAGTGCCGAGTGCTACCCGGTTGCAAAGGCAGGTGGGTTGGGAGATGTGGTTGGTGCGCTGCCTAAATATCAAAACCAGCTTGGTCATACTGCTAAAGTGGTAATGCCTATGTATCGTACAAAATTTTTGTACCAGCATGAGTTTGATGAAATACATAAGGGCTCCTTTGGTATGGGAGAGTACTGGTTTAATTATACCATCATCAGGGAGAAAACAAATGAGCTTGGCTTTGAGTTATACCTAGTAGATATAAACGGATTATTAGACAGGGAAGCGGTGTATGGTTATAATGATGATACGGAACGCTTCACTGCCTTTCAGATTGCAGTGGTAGACTGGATAGCACAATGGCAATACCAACCGGATATTGTTCATGTGCATGATCATCAAACAGGGTTAATTCCCTTTATGATGCAAAATTGTTTTAGTTACCGGCACCTGGCAACAATACCTACGGTACTTACCATTCACAATGCCCAATACCAGGGCGTAATGGGATGGGATAAATCGAGGTACCTGCCTAACTGGAATACCTGGGAGTGGGGCAAACTCGACTGGCATAAAAATATAAACCCACTGGCCAGTGCCGTAAAATGTGTTTCGAAATTTACTACCGTTAGCCAGACTTACCTGGAAGAAATGCGCTCAAACGCAAATGGATTGGAAAACCTTTTTGAATTTGAAAAAGGCAAAAGCAGCGGCATATTAAATGGTATAGATGATGTAGTATGGGACCCTGCAACGGATGCATACCTGGATCCTAACTATACCAAAGAAAATACGGCAGATGGAAAAATGGCGAATAAAAAAGTGTTGTGTGATATGTTCGAACTGGAACTTGATAAACCACTTTTCATTTTCATCGGCAGGCTGGTACATGAAAAAGCAGCCGACCTTTTACCACAGGCCATCTATGATGCAGTTTATCACCTGGAAGGTAAAATGAATTTTCTTATACTCGGTAGTGGTGAGCCTTCAGTAGAGTGGGAACTTGAAAATATGAAATCGCAACTGGCCGGATATTATAATTCCAAAATTGGTTATAACGAAAAATTAAGTCACCAGATGTATGCCGGCGGCGATTTTTTATTGATGCCCAGCAGGGTAGAACCCTGTGGACTCAACCAGATGTACGCCATGCGGTATGGCACTGTACCCATAGTAAGAAATACGGGTGGTTTGCGGGATACAGTTATTGATTACGGAGAAACCGGCGGATATGGTATCCGCTTTAATGATGCCACTGTTTGGGATATAACTTATTCAATACACCGTGCTCTCGAAATGTATAGCCAGCCACAGCTGCTAAAGAAAATAAGGCAAACAATTATGGAGTTGGATTTTAGCTGGGAAACAAGTGCTGTACAATATATTAATTTATACAAAAGTTTAAAATAAGCTATGTAATATTTCAATATGTTTGTAACAACAATTAACGGTAAGTAATTTTTTAAATCAACAACTTGTCAAATATGGAAAGCGCATCAGTAATCTCCATTGTTTTAGGTGGTGGAGCAGGATCAAGGTTATATCCTTTAACTGCCAGCAGAAGTAAACCTGCTGTGCCTATTGCCGGTAAATATCGTTTGGTAGATATTCCTATCTCCAATTGTATCAACTCCGGCATTAACAGAATATTGGTTCTTACCCAATTCAATTCTGCATCGCTCAACAAGCATATAAAAAATACTTACCAGTTCAGTCTTTTCAGTAAGGGGTTTGTAGATATACTTGCAGCAGAGCAAACGCCTGATAACCCAAAATGGTTCCAGGGCACGGCAGATGCAGTGCGCCAGTCTTTGCGGCATATTGTTAATTACGATTTTGAGTATGTGCTCATCCTGAGCGGCGATCAGTTATACCAGATGGATTTTGCGGAGATGATAGATAACCATACCTCCAAAGGTGCGGATATTTCAATAGCAACCATACCGGTTGGTAGCAGGGAAGCTCCTGAGTTTGGTATCTTAAAATCGAATGAAGATCATCTGATTACTTCTTTTATTGAAAAGCCTTCAAAAGATTTATTGCAGGATTGGACCAGTGATACCGGTGCAGAAATGAAGGCACAGGGCAGGGATTATCTTGCCTCGATGGGTATCTATATTTTTAGCCGCAAATTGTTGTTTGATTTGCTTGAATCTGAGAAAAAAGATGCTACGGATTTTGGAAAAGAAATCATACCAACCTCCATTGAAAATTACAAAGTAATCAGTTACCAATACGATGGGTACTGGACAGATATTGGTAATATTTATTCCTTTTTTGAAGCCAATCTTTCGCTTACATTAGACCTGCCGCCTTTTAATTTATTTGATAACCAAAAAATTGTTTACAGCCATGCAAGGATGTTGCCGCCTGCAAAAATAAGTGGCACCACACTCGAAAAAACCATCATCGCAGAAGGCTCCATCATCAATGCCAGCCGAATCGAAAACAGTGTGATTGGTGTACGTAGCCGCCTGGGCCATGGCACTACCATTGTTAGTTGTTACATCATGGGCAACGATTATTACGAAACACTTAAGGAGATAGAAAACAATACCAGCAAAGGCATTCCTAAAATTGGTATTGGCGACCGGTGTTATATAAAAAATACCATTGTAGATAAAAACTGCCGCATCGGCAACGATGTACGCATCAATGGTGGCGATCATTTGGCAGACACAGATCATTCTTTGTATGCTGTTAAAGATGGTATTGTGGTGTTGAAG
>JANMVB010000248.1:0-1591 GCA_031392305.1 Ferruginibacter sp. | reverse complement strand
CTGCCCATATATTGCCAATATCATCTTTATAAAGACTGTACACAGAATTGCCCGATATACTATAAGGATCGTTTTCATCGTATTGGAAACTAGTAAAACTTTTCTTTGAATAGTCAAATACACTTATTCCACCATTTTCGGTGCCTATCCATAATTTTCCATTTGTGTCTTCTGTAAAAGATAAAATATCATTATAGCATATACTGTTTTTGTTGAGAGGATCGTGTTTATAATTTATAAAAGAATTATCCTGTCGGTTAAATAGAGCTATACCGCTTCCTTGTGTGCCTGCCCAGATATTTCCTTTACTATCTTTATAAACCGTTTTGATATAACCTGTACCTATGCTCCTGCTATTTCCCGGAACATTGTGGTATTGTACAAATTTTTCTGTCTCAGGATTAAAACGGTTAAGCCCTTTTCTTGTAGCAATCCATAATTCGCCAAAATTATCTTCCGTAATTCCACACACATAATTTTGACTCAGGCTGTTAGGGTCCTTGTCCTTATTTTTATAAAACTTAAATTTCCCTTTGCCCGCATCAAACAAACAAAATCCTTCGGAAGAGCCCAGCCAGATCCTTTTTTTACTGTCCAGGAAAATATTTCTAAAAACAACTTCATTATCACCACTATTGTAATGTATGAATGATTCTTTTATTCTGTCAAACTTATCCAATCCGCCAGCCGATACTACCCATAAATTATGGGCCATGTCTTCCATTAAGCCAAATACCGTATTATTAATGAGACTTTCCGGATTTTCGGGATCGTGTTTATAAACGGTGAAAGTATAACCATCATATTTGTTTAGCCCCTCATCAGTGGCAAACCACATAAAGCCTTTATAATCTTTCAAAATGGCAAAACCAGTGTTTTGGGAAAGTCCGTCATTGTTAGTTAAATGGGTAAATTTTGGATTAATTATTTGTGAAAAGGAAAAAAGACAAGTTCCCTGAAAATATAATAACATCATCCAACGCAGGTATTTCATAAGTATTTTTATTTCGTGTAAAGCAATTTCCAATTTGAGCAAATTTCTCAGGGCACGGAGAGCACACTTGTAAAAATCATGTCCATTTCATCACTTGTTACCTAACAAGAGTTTAAAGAGATTTCACAATAATCACTCCACACTATTTTTTGCAAACGTAAAGTTCCTCTTTAACAGTTTGGTACTTTGTAGAATAACAAAGTTGCCAACTGTAGTATTCAATCTATAAGAGGATAGGGAAGATTATTTTTTTAAAGCACCAGTGAATCGTATAAAAAAAAGGCTGCAGTCTGTTTTAAAAATATATTTCACAACCAATAAAAACGTGAATAATTTTTTTTGTCCTGGCTACTGATCATTGAGCAGCATCGTTGCATCGCCCTCTTGTACCAAATACCAGTGGGGATTTTTAATTGCGTTTTAAATAAACCATTATAACTTCTCTATAGAGTAGAAGTAAATAATTTACCGGTTTTTCCAGCAGGTATTTGTCCCATCTCGTAGTTCATCAAATTGAATATTTGAAAAATCGCTGAACCTGAAACCGGTCAGGCAACCTAAAACAAACAGGTCGCGGTATTTGACCAAACCCGGGTT
>JANMVB010000233.1:0-7810 GCA_031392305.1 Ferruginibacter sp. | reverse complement strand
AACATAAAAAAGATGTCGTAGTGCTACTGGACAGCATTACCC
Organism: Ferruginibacter sp.; assembly: GCA_031392305.1. Lineage (GTDB taxonomy): Bacteria > Bacteroidota > Bacteroidia > Chitinophagales > Chitinophagaceae > Ferruginibacter. The sequence goes on along the minus strand of JANMVB010000233.1, from coordinate 7,768 downwards.
GCCTGGCGCGTGCCTACAATACCATTGCGCCGCCAAGCGGCAAGGTGTTGTCGGGAGTGAAGGCGCTACGCATGCCTTTTCAAATCCGGCTGCTACTGCAACCGGAAAAAAATTCAGTATGCCCATCGAATACAATGAGGCTGCTGACAAAAAATCGTGGCAGGACATGCAGGATTTTTTTAAAACAATCTTCTAATAGAACATATTGCACCAATTAAATTTAAAATCCACTAAGAATTATTTTTAAACGATGGCAGAAGACCTAACCATAATTTCCGGAAACAAAGCTGAATTGTACCTATCATTATTGCCGCAGATAAGCGCACTTGTAGATGGTGAGCCTGACCTGGTTGCCAACCTGGCCAATATTTCTGCTGCATTAAAAGAACAGTTTGGCTGGCTGTGGGTGGGCTTTTACCTGGTAAAGAATGATGAGTTGGTGTTGGGCCCTTTCCAGGGGCCGGTGGCTTGTACACGGATACGCAAAGGAAGGGGCGTATGTGGCACCGCCTGGCAAATTGCACAAACATTAATAGTACCCGACGTAGAAAAATTTCCAGGCCATATTGCCTGCAGCAGCTTATCAAGGTCAGAGATTGTAGTGCCGCTTTTTATTGAAAATACTGTTGCCGGTGTGTTAGATGTTGACAGCGAACTTGCAGATTCGTTTGACGAAACTGATCAAAAATACCTGGAAGAAATTGTAAGGCTGGTTAAACTTACTTCTTTATAATGGGGGTTAAAAACTAAACTACATGCTGGTTTTAGTTAATGATTGTACTAAGGCTTTAAGCGCTTCAATTTGCTTTTTTTGCTCATCAATTTGAAGCTGCTGTTCCTGCATCCCTTTGATGATAACCGGTATCAGCTCAGTGTAATTTATTGCCTTAATATTCATTGTTTCACTGGTTGCACTTTTGAAAGTAGGTGCCAGAACCGGTCTGCCGTCTTTAGACAAAATTACCTGGCGCTTTTCACTATTAACGAGGTGTGCAGTTTCTTTTATTAGATAAGGCAACACGGCTTCTACATCCTGTGCTATCAAACCAAAATGATTACCCTTCAATAAATTGAGTGAAGCGTATTTCCCGTCTGTTTTAAACTCATACACTTTGGGTTTTAGTTTATTCAGGATGCTCATCGCATTGCCGACATCCTGTATATTTCTTTTTAAATTCCCATCGCTGGTTTGATATATATCAGCATACACACCACCGTAAAATGCACCGGCATAGCTGGATGCCCCTGATGTACTTGCATCTATTCCATTTGAATTCTCTGAGACAAATGTACCACCAGCCCCCCCATTACTACGTCCATATACCCCGGCAACATTCATACTTAACCCTGATACACCAGCACCATGATTACTTGCGCCGGCTACCCCATCACCATGCAGGCTCATTCCGCCTACTGCATTATTGTCAGAGCTTTCACCATACAAAGCAGTACCAGGGTAATCATAATAATGCCCGGCTCTTATACCAAATTCACTTTCTATACCTCCAAAAAATGCAGGTCCAGCAACATGGAGTTTGCTGGAAGGGTTGCTGGTACCAATTCCAACATTTCCGGTGGCACTGTCAATATATAACTGATCAGTATTGAAGCTAATATTGCCATTACTTCCAATATTCAATCTTTCGGCACGGTTGCTTTGATTGCTCCCCGTAAAAAAAGAAATATGTGTGGGCACTTTACCGGCGGATATTGGGTCGTCTGCAATAAAATCAACTGCTGCGGCATTTTGAAAATCAGTACCGTCATATCCGGAAGCAACTATTGAATATAATATGTCACTGCCTGTAACGGCAGCGGGTGCTGCAAATGTACCTCTTGACTTTCTCCCTATTGAAACCGGTTTTACCCCAGGTAAATTTGATGCCACTGTAGTATTGAGATAGGCTGAATTAACACTTCCGGAAGCATAGATGTCCTTCCAGGATTTAGCAGGGGAACCGAAGTCGGTAATTGCTGTTGCTGCTGGTAAAAGTGGCTGGCTTATTGAAGTTGCCACCAGGTTTGAAAGTGAGGTATTGGCACCAGCGGCATTCAACTGAATCCACCCGCCGTTATAAAAATAAAAACCCTGCGGGGCATCAGTTTGGTAAACAAGCAATCCTGTAGCAGGAGATGCAATGGCTATGCGTTGCGTGCTCGTCATGCGGGGTAAAAGTATTCCCTGTGTAGTTGATTCCACATCCAACAGGGCGGAGGGGTTTGGCGTATTGGTGCCGATGCCAACAGCAGGTGGCGTTGTAATGTTATTTTGCCCGTGGGATTTTATATTACTTAGCAAATTAAAAGCTACGAGGGTTACAATTAAGACGGCAGGGCTGAAATTAATTTTCATGGTGTAAGGGAGTTAAATGAATGACTGAAATATCTGTAAGAAAACGGGACAGGCGGGGTATTGGAAGGTAACCAGGTTGAACAGTATTGTAAAGTACAAAAAAATTAAAAAAGATAAAAGCGTTATTTTAAAAAAATTAGCCTGTGTGTTAGTTTTAATGAAATATCCGTGCTCATAAAAATAATTTCCGGGAAAGAAAATAAAGATTTATACCCGGATAATTATTTGCGAAATGTATGATTAAGTATGATTTGCTTACGATTTAACTGTATCATCATTATGGGGCCAGCATATTGACAACAAATTATTTCCCTTGCTGGTGGTTTTTAAATCAATTGTTCCTCCTTTTAGGTGAACCCTTTCATATATCGAGCTTTTAAAAACTTCTTCTTCCATTTGTTTTAAATCCGGTAACTGATTATTATGCTCTACAAATAATTCAAATTGCTCCTTTGATTTTATTTTAATTTTTACAGACGAAACCCCCTTGTGGTAACTTAAAATTTTTAGCCATAGCTCTATAATTCGAATAGCAACTAAAGCGACTTCAGCATTACCATGCTCAGTTTTCTCCAATATTTCGTATTGGATATCGAAATGAAAAGTACTGGATATTTTTTCTACAAATTCCCCGATAAGTTCTTCAACCGGTATCCAATCGACAGTGGTTGGCCTTATTGCGTAGGAAAGATTTTGGGTATCAACCAATAAATTTTGCAAGTGCTTTGTGGCAGTTTGTAATAAGTTCAGTCTTTCAACTTCTTCCCTTTCGGCCAATTGCAAATAAAGTATAAGAGAGGCTAGTCTTTGGGCAACATCTTCACTCAGGTTATACGCAATATCCTTTTTTTCCTCCTCATGCTCCTGAATTGCCCAATTCATCGATTGGGTTTTCAATGCGATTGTTTCCACAGCACGCAAACGGATCAGCTCATTTTTTTTCCTCAACTCAAGCAATTTCGCCACTTGGTTTGATAAAATTGTTAACGCTTTCTCTTCATTTTTACTAAGTGTTTTTGGCTGGATATCAATTACACATATTGTTCCCATGTTATTGCCATGTTCGGAGGTTATCGGTGCTCCTGCATAAAACCGGATATTAGCATCCCCGGTTACCAGCGGATTGTCAAAAAAACGGGGGTCTGCTGCTGCATCTTCCACCGTCATTACACCATCCTGTAAAATTGCATGAGAACAAAAGGCTACATCCCTTGAGGTACTAACTTGAGTAAACCCTTTTTTTGCTTTAAACCATTGCCGGTCTTTATCCAATAACGTGATAAGTGAAACAGGGCAGTTGCAAACTAAACAAGCCATTTCAACCAACTCATCAAAATCATTTTCCGGTGGGGTATCCATTATATCAAACGAAGCAAGTTCGTTCAATCGACTTTCTTCGTCGAAAGGTAGTTTGGCGATTATCATGTAATTGGAATTTAGTAGTAGTTCCCTAAGAAAGTAAAGGTACTCATTATCAACTTTCTTAAAATCACATCGTTTAATGCAGTACGGTAAAGTACTGATTAATTACAATCATTTTACTCCACCGGCATTGCCTCTTCCGCTTCGCCGAAAATATATTTATTAAACCATTGCCAGTTGTGCCAAATTGCTGCCAGTCTTTCTTTAGGTTTGTTGATGCCATGCCCGAAGCCTTTATATACTATGAGTTTAGAAGGGATCCCCCTGTCCTGCAAGCCCCGGTAAAGTTCGTATGCATTGGGTATGGGCACCCGCTTATCAAGTTCACCATGTTGAATCAACGTGGGTGTGCTGGCTTTGTTGATATTCGTCATGGGAGAGGTTTTCAGGTAAATATCCATATCGCTCCAGGGAGTGGCCAACAGGTATTGCCGGGTAAAAGGAGTGATATCCGTATTGACATAATACGTAACCCAGTTAGAGATACCGGCACCCACCGAGATGGCTTTAAACTGGTTGGTATTGGTAGTAAGAAATGCAGAGATATAGCCACCCTGGCTCCAGCCCATCGATCCCATTTTCGAAGTGTCGATCATCCCTTTTTTATTGAGGTAGTCAATGCCGCTCAGCACATCCCACATATCACCTACACCCAGGTTGCGTACATTCAGTTCACGAAACTTTTCGCCATAGCCGGCACTGCCGCGGTAGTTTACCCTCAATACCATCGCACCCTTTTCAACCCATTGCATAATTGGATACACATATCCCGGCGCAGGATCGGGAAAGTCGATACCAGTAGGGCCACCATGTATTACTACCAGTAGCGGATACTTCTTTTTTGCATCATAATTTTTTGGCTTTAACAACACACCTTCAATGGTGGCGCCATCGTTACTCTTCCACGATATCACTTCATTTACCGGTGTGTTCCAGTTGGTAATTTGCGCTGTGCTAGTGGTAATTTTATTCAATGGCTGGTTAAGGCTACCAACATAAATTTCATTGAGGCCATCATGGTTTCGTCCGGCTACCGCAATATTATCTGTGAGTTTGCTAAATGCTACATTGCCCACAATATCCAGCGGAAGTTGAACAGCTTTCGCTTTCCCTGATTTTATATCAACAGCAAATAATTTTTGTTTTGTTTTTTCCAATGCGCCCAGGAACAATCCATTTTTACACCAGTCAACCACAAATTTATCTTCATCAATATCAGTTGCTATCTCCCTGCTGGTGCTGGTAGCTAAATCATAAATAAACAACCGGGCATTCTTATAAAAATATGTGATGGAATCGTTGATGGAACTCCTATACACAAAGAATTTTCCATCCGGGCTCCACCTGCTAAAGAAATCACCGGTAGGATTATTTACAAGCGTAGTAAGTTTTTTATCAGCAATATTCAGCACCACAATATCTGCACTGATGCCCGAATTAATCAACGGGTTTCGCTGGCGGTTAAATGCAATGGTTTTTCCATCAGGGCTCCAGCCATAAGCAGCCACCGAAAAATCACCCTCCGTTAACCGAACGCTAACGGGCAATGCAAAACATTCCTGCCCTTTAATTTTTGCTGCAGAATCTTTTTTTGTACTATCCGCTTTACTCGTATAACAAGGCAACTGTCCGGCCAGTAAAATAGAATCGTAATTAAAATTCAACAGCCACAAATGATTGTTTTTGTACTCCTCACCTTCTACACCAAATGCGCCAAAACGTTCCTTCAATGTTTTATCTTTTTTACTATCAGGGTCAGCTTTTTGGTAAGCAATTTTACTGCCATCAGGTGCCCATTCATAACTGCTGATGCCATCTTCATCTTTTGTAACCGACATGGCCTCGCCACCATTTATCGAAATAATATACAACTGTGTTTTATCGCCACGGTCTGCCAAAAAACTTACAAATTTACTATCCGGCGAAAACCTTGCATTCGAGCTGCTGTTCTTTAAAGTTCGTGTAAGCTGCACCGGTACTTGGCCCTGGCGGTACATCCACAGCTCGCTATCGTAGCTGTTGTTAGCCCAGTCGGTACTGCTCATGCTATACACAATTGTTTTGCCATCCGGCGAAATAACCGGCCCGCCAACATTTTTTAAACTCAGCCATTTTTCAAAAGATACAGATGCGTTTTTTTGTGCAGTAAGTATATTAGCAGAAAGCAAACAGGTAATGAGCAGCAGCAGTTTCATGATTTGATATTTTTATAAATGTACACATACAAATTTTCTGTTGTTGCATTTCAATAAGTATAAAGAAAAATTATTTTGTCCGGGCTAAGAAGCGATGATAAATATCGTTGCATCGCCCTCTTGTGCCGCATACATTTGAGGATCATTTCCCACATAATAATTAGTTGTGTCTTCTGTCCCGGCGGGGTTTTCACAGCAGGCTTTTCAAATTATAAAATCTGCACCCGTGAAACCCCGACGTAGAAAAGAGCTGCCTTCATATTGCTGTCACTCTTTGCCAGTTTATATTCTGTAGCAACATTTTTTAAAATTGCTACCCTGATAGATTTTACATTTTAAGTCCCTAACACGTCGGGCTGATATTTCGCTTATTACAACGTGGGCAAAGTTCCCCAATGATACAATGTACAAGAGTGCGACGCCAATGAAGCTCAATTGAAATACATCTGCCCGGACAATAAAAATTAAGGAAGAAAACCTACTATTGAAGGGTACTTAAATATTTTACCACGGCCAGGCGAAGGTCGGTATGTATATCGCCGGGGGCATCAAAACGTGTGATAGATTTTATGCCGGTATTGCCTTCTTTCAAAAATTCGAGGCCCTTCTCTGCACCACTAAAAAGGAATTCGGGTGATACAATTTTATAGGTTTTTGTGGCATCAATTGCCATGCCGTTCAGCAGCCAGTTTGTTACCTCAAAAGATATATTGCTGCTTAGCTGCAGGTAGCCACCCAGGCCTTTTAAGCTGTTGCTTACACTTAGCATTTGTGTTAACAGCGAACCGGTTAAATCCACTTCGCACAGCTTGCCGCCAAAGGGTAGCGTGCGGATGATATCCAGTTGCGTTACCACGCCTTCAATCATATCATCTATGCGTATGCTACCGCTGTTGAACACTGCCGCATCTGCCTGTGGTGAGGCTGCCAGCATGGCTTTTGTAATAAGATAGCCGAGGTTGGTTTGCTTATAACGTACGCTTGCTTCGGTGCCATCCAGGGGCTCGGCTGTGCTATAAACTTTTGCATCCGGCTCCAGGCCAATGGCCCTGAAAGCTGCGTAGGCCCTGGCTTCCCAGGCTTTTACTTCGGCTGCGATTGCAGGGTCGGGTAGTACGGTGGTATCTACATTTATTAGCTCCGAAATGATTTTTATCTTCCCTCTTTTGCCTTCCCTGAACACCAGGTGGCGGTACATAGATTTTGCATTGGCATCTGCTTTTGCAATGGCTCCTTTACGAATAGTTACATAATTATGCTGGTGCTCGTGCCCACCCATGATGAGGCGGATACGTTTTAGTTTACGCAATACCGTTTCATCTTCGGCGAGGCTTAAATGCGTAAGGCCAACTACAATATCCGATTGCTTCCTTACCTGTTTGCAGGCCTTTTTCATCAACTGCAGGTAGTTGCCATATTGTACCCACGGCTGCTGATTACTTTGTATGGTGGCAGTAATAATTGCAATGGTAAACTGGTTATGTGCAGAAGAAAGAAGAAAGGAAGAAGGGGTGGCAACAGAGTCGGGTGTAGTTTTATAAAAAGGCGATACCATACCGTTTGCATTTTTATGCAGCACATCGCTGCTTACCCAGGCAAACTGCGATTCGTTGATACGCTGCTGCAAATCATTTTCAGGAATATCAAATTCGTGATTGCCAAAAGTTACGAGGTCAACACCCACCTTATTCATAATATCAACCATGTGGCGGCCATTCACTCTTTGCCCGTCAATTTTTGTGGTGCCGATTACAGAAGGGCTAACAAAATCACCCGCCATTACCACGAAGGTTTGGTA
>JANMVB010000191.1:0-3225 GCA_031392305.1 Ferruginibacter sp. | reverse complement strand
AGCCATCTGTGTGGCATTGTAGGCAAAATCACATTCCTTTGCGGTGTACAAACCCGTACCAAAATATTTCATAATCTCCTTCGGAGATACAATGGCTTCTCCCAGCAAAGCCATACCTGGCGTGGCTACCTGCACACATTGCTTTATCAATCTCAGCATGGTATGTGCCTGCGGTAAATTCTGGCAGGTAGTACCTAATTGCTTCCATATAAACGCCGGTGCATCAATGCGCAAAATATCTACACCAATATTTGCGTAGAAAAATATTGTGTCAAGCATTTCAATAAATACTGCAGGATTGGTATAGTTAAGGTCCCACTGGTAATTATGAAAAACCGTCATTACCCATTTATTGCATTCTGTGCTGTAAGTAAAACTGCCGGGTGAAGTATCGGGGAAAATTTCAGGCATTGTTTTTTCAAATTCATCAGGCGTATGGCGATCCTCATACATGTAAAAATAATCCTGGTATTTTTTGTCGCCCTGTTTTGCTTTTTGTGCCCATTCGTGTTGATTGGATGTGTGGTTCAGCACAATGTCCATCATCAGGTGCATATTTTCGCTGCTCATTTTTTCCTGTACAGCCTTTAGTTCTTTTAAGGTTCCAAATCGTTTATCAACTTTTCTAAAATCAGAAACTGCATACCCTCCATCGCTTGCATTTTCCGGGCTCTCCATTACCGGCATCAGGTGCAAAAAATTTACCCCAAGTTTTTTAAAGTAGGGCATCTTCTCCTTTAGGTTGCTTAAACCACCACAAAAGCGATCCACATATAAACTCATGCCCGTAATTTGATTGCTTAAAAACCAATTTCCCTGGTCTTCTTTTTCGGCATCTTTTAATTTTAACTGTGGTGATCTTTTTAAATAAGCCGCAACAATGCTTTCAATCAACTGGCTAAAAATTTCTTCTTTTTTAGCATGGCCCCCATACAACTCTTCAAACAAAAAATGGATGGCTGTAGCATTTGCTACAAGTTTGGTATAAAACAAATTATCAGTGCCCCCAATATCTATGTTTTGTTGCTGGAGTATGCTGTTAATGAGTTGATGTATCTGAGGGTTGTACACGTAAAATGTTTTATTTAAAAATATCGTTGTTAAGGTGTTTGAAAGCTTCCATGGCACCCATATATTCGCAGGTACGGGCCCCGGCTTTGTTTCCGTTTGTCATAATATGCGCCCATTGCTGAGGGGATAATGATTTTATTTCTGCGAGGGATTTATCTGATAACTGGTATAAAACAGCGCCGACGAATGCATCGCCGGCACCTGTAGTATCTACTGGTTTCACTGGTATGCTCGGTATGATGGTGGTAGTATTATTAAAGCCAAGCATAGTGCCTTCTTTACCCAGGGTAACAGCAAAAGTTGCGGGGGTTTTTTCCAGTAAAATTTTTGCAGCATCCTGTAAGGTGGTGCTGCCCGTAATCAGCATGGCTTCCTCATCACTTAATTTAAAAAAATGGCAACACTCTAAAAAATTCCACGACTGGTCAATGAAGGCCTGGATATTATTTTTAAATAATAACTGCCGGTAGTTAGGATCAAAACTTATGAAGATATTTTTCTGCAGGGCTTTGTGTAATAAACTTAAGTATGCTGCCTGTAGCGGGCCCGGCAAAAAACCAGTAGCTGAACCAAAATGAATGATAGAAATTTCATCCAAATCAATACCTTCTACTTCTTCACGGGTGAGCTCGCCATCAGCACCCCGGTTAAAATAAAAATCCCTTTCGCCATCTTCCATCAGCGATACAAAGGCAAATGTTGTAAAGAAATTATTATCCTGCAACATCCATTTGGTTGATACGCCAAACTCCTGCATTTCCTGCACCAATTGATTGCCAAAAGGATCTGTACCAACTTTTGCGGCCAGTTCTACCTTACCACCCAGTGCAGCAATGGCAGCAGCAACATTGGTAGGTGCACCCCCTGTTTTCTTTAAAAAATTATTGCCGGCAGAAAGCGATTTTCCTTTATCAATACAAATCATATCTATCAATGCTTCGCCAACGCAGAGTATTTTGCCACCACCCACAGGGGTTGTATTTGTAGAAGTGCTCATTTTTGAAAAGATTTATTTTGATTGAAACCTTTTGATTAAAATTTTATAATGACAAACATTGTTGTCTTTATGGATTATGAATTAATGGCCGCCACTTAAAGAAATCAACACATCATCCTTTGCCTTATTTACTTTTATAAGCATGGTAGCACCGGCAGCTAACAATAAAAACACCCCGGCAAATGTGATGGCATTGCGTGGGTCGTTATTTAAAAAATGTTTCAAAACATAACCAAAGCTCAGGTTTTGAAATATCATCGGAATTACAATCATCATATTAATGATGCCCATGTACACACCATATTTTTCTTTTGGGATATCAGCAACAACCATCAGGTACGGCACTCCCATCATACTTGCCCAGGCTATGCCAAAACCCGTCATCGGGGCAAACAAAAGGTATTTATTTTCAATATGCGGAAACGCAAGCAATGCTAAACCCGCCACCACAAGGCAGGAAAAATGTACCATTTTAGCGCTGTACTTTTTGGCCAATCCTACCAAGGCAAATGCTGATAAAAATGTAACCACATTATACCAGCCATTTACAAGCCCTGTCCATCCGACAGCCTCGCCGTATAAAGTTTTATTGCTTACAGGTGTAACATTCCAAACAGAAGCCGCAATGCTTTTTGATGCATTTTGCCAGTAACAAAACAAGGCATACCATTGAAATAAATAAACCAGCCCCAGTTGCCACATTACTTTCGGCATGTGTTTTATAGCATGCGCTATTTCAATAACCGGTTTTAGTATTCCCCCTTTTTCAGCACGCAATGCCGCAAGCTCTTCAGGTGTAGGAGGTATCTCAGGAGTTTTACTGATTGACCACAAAACCGATGCAATGGAACAAAACGAACCGAGAAAAAAAGAGCCGAATACCCAGTAAGGTAAACTGCCCGGTTTTTCAGGCATATATTTTTGAAACACAAATAGTGAAACGTTTGCCAGTGTAATACCCAGGCCGGTAAAAAAACTTTGTGTAAGAAAACCTGTGGGCATTTGCTGCGGTGGCAGTTTGTCTGCAATAAAAGCCCGGTAAGGTTCCATAGCTGTATTATTTGCAGCATCTAATATCCACAACAAGCCAACAGCCATCCACAACGAACTGCTGAAAGGATAAATGAATAAACAAATACTGCAGAATAAAGCGCCGA
>JANMVB010000177.1:0-4006 GCA_031392305.1 Ferruginibacter sp. | reverse complement strand
TCAAACTATCTCTACTGCACATAATTAACTTCTGCAAATATCCTTTATTATACCGTTACGATCTGTACCTCAGCGCATGAAATACTCGACAAAGGATTAAACAGTAAAATTTAATTTACCTGAAAATTTTAAAACTCAATCTGTATTTTAATTTATATCGCAATTAAAGCTCGTCAATAGTATTAGGTACAAGAGGGCGACGCAACGATGATGCCCATGGCTGCTGCTTCGTTCGGACAACAAAACCGCAACCCACCCTTAAACCCAACACCTGATAGCAGTTATTTCAAATCCATGTCCTTCGCCATCCTTTCAATTTTATCATCGCATGATTTTGATGCATCTTTAAAACCCTCGGCATGTTCAAGTTTTTCGTTCACACTAAAATAAAATTTTATTTTAGGCTCTGTACCACTTGGCCTTGCCGATATTTTAGTGCCATCACCCAGGGCAAACTGAAGTACATTACTTTTGGGTAAATTAATTGTCCAGCTTTCGCCGGTCTGTAAATTTTTACCCACCTGCAGATCATAATCCAGCAATTCAGTAACTGCTACCCCATCAATTGTTTTCGGCGGATTATCCCGGTACCCCTGCATCATAGCAGCAATTTCAGCAGCCCCGTTCATTCCTTTTTTAGTAATACTTATCAGGCCCTCTTTATATATTCCATATTGTAAATAAAGGTCAATCAGTTTAGCATACAAGCTTCTGCCCTTGCTCTTTTCATACGCAGCCATTTCGCAAAGCAGGGCTACAGCACTCACCGCATCTTTATCCCTTAGCTCATCGCCAATCATCAGTCCAAAACTTTCTTCCCCACCAATAATATAATTTTCTTTACCCTCTTTTTCTTTTATCAATGCAGCAATCCATTTAAAACCGGTAAGCACATTATAGCAGGCAATATTATTTGATTTGGCAATTGCATCTATCATTTCTGTAGTTACAATTGTTTTTACCACCATATCATTTGGCTGCGAAAGCCCCTTCGTTTTTCTTGCTTCAATCATGTAATTAAATGCAAGCACTGCAGTTTGGTTACCATTCATCAGCACCCATTCGCCTTCGGTGTTTTTAACGCCAATGCCTACACGATCACTGTCAGGGTCGGTGCCCAGCAAAATATCCGCATCTATTTCCTTTGCATTTTTAAGGCCAATGCTCATCGCTTCTTTTTCCTCCGGGTTGGGGTAAACCACCGTAGGGAAATTTCCATCCGGCGTACTTTGCTCTGCTACAATATGCACATTATCAAAACCAAATTTTGTCAGCACCTGCGGCACCAGCGTAATACCCGTACCATGTATGGGGGTGTAAACAATTTTAAGGTCATGCTGTGCTTTACAAATTTCCGGATACACACTTAAACCGGCCACCATATTGATATATGCTTCATCCATGTCTTTACCAATGATGGTAATATTTGCTTCACCGCCAGTCCATTTTACATCATCCACGCTGGCAATTTTTTCCACTTCAATAATGGTATTCTCATCATGCGGAGTCACCATCTGTGCACCATCATCCCAATAGGCTTTGTACCCGTTGTATTCTTTTGGGTTATGCGATGCTGTTAGTACCACACCTCCCTGGCATTTCAGGTAGCGAATGGTATAGCTCAGTTCCGGCGTAGGGCGCAGCGCTTCAAACAAAAAAACTTTAATGCCATTGGCAGCAAAAACATTGGCCGTTGTTTCAGCAAAAAAACGACTGTTGTTGCGGCAGTCATGCGCCACTGCAACCTTTACATCATCACCAAAAGATTTCTTTAAATAATTAGCATATCCCTGGGTAGCAATGCCCACCGTATATTTATTCATACGATTGGTGCCAATACCCATAATGCCCCGCAGGCCACCGGTACCAAATTCTAAATTTTTATAGAAGGCGTCCGCCAGTTCATCCGGGTTATCTTTTTGCAACTGGATGATGCCATCTTTTACCTGTTGATCGAAGTTGCCGGTTAGCCAACTGTCAATTTTTTTTTGAATGTTTGTGTCCATAATTATTTGTTTACATCCTCAAAAATAATTGTTTCGTTTATATTATAGCATATAGGTTTAAATTTGTTTTTTATGAACCAAACATTCGTACATAGCCGGGCTTCATTGGCGTCGCACTCTTGTACTTTAATATCATTTTTGAGCTTTTGCCTCCTGGCCATGTCTTCTTTTCAATTATCCGCCCAGGATTCCGGCACAATCATACAACCCGTTATTTCGGCAACTCCTTCACACCAAATAAATTTATTAACGCCCAAACAAATTAAATCCCGGATACGATTTACCACCATCGCAAATGTAGTGGGCTATAGTGGTGTTATGGCGGGCTTAAATGCAGCCTGGTATTCAAAATATGAAAGAGGTAAATTTCACACTTTCAACGACAATGCAGAATGGTTACAGATTGATAAAGTAGGGCATGCTTACGGTGCATATATAGAAAGTAGTACCAGTATGGAGCTGTGGAGGTGGACGGGAATCAGCCGCAACAAACGCATCTGGTATGGCGGATTAAGCGGCGCAGTCTATCAAACTGTTATTGAAGTGTTGGATGGGTTTAGCACCGAATGGGGCTGGAGCTGGGGCGACTTTGGAGCAAATATACTTGGCAGCGGCGCATTGATAGCGCAGGAACTGGCATGGGATGACCAGCGTATTAAATTAAAATTTTCATTTCATAAAAATAACTATGTCGATGCCGGGTTAAATGCCAGGGCAGATAAAATATTTGGAAAAACATTATCAGAGCGTTTCATAAAAGATTACAATGCACAAACCTTTTGGGCAAGTGCAAACCTGCATTCTTTTTTTCCCTCCTCCAATTTGCCACCCTGGCTTGCAGTTGCAGTTGGCTATGGCGCAGAAGATATGTTTGGTGCCAGGGATAATTTTGCAATAGATGACAATGGCGTTACCACATTCGACAGAAGGGATATAAAACGTTACCGCCAGTGGTACCTCTCGCCGGATATTGATTTCACAAAAATAAAAACGAATAAAAAAGGAGTGAAACTTTTATTTATTGTACTAAATGCTTTTAAATTCCCGGCACCCAGTGTAGAATTTAGCAAGGGGAAATTTTCGTTTAAAGCATTGCATTTTTAAATGTAATAGTGGAAGTACCGGAGCTTCCTAAGTAAAATTCATCAGTCAAAATAGGTTTCAAAATCCTCCATTATTATTTTATTATAAAGTAGCTCAACCTGGCTTTTTAAAATTCTATCCTCAGACAATTCAGGAAGATGATCAATTGAAAAATATTGAACATCCAACACATCAAACCCTTTAATTATTTCATTGGAAACTGCTTTACAATAAACAGCAAGCTTGTAAACGTAAAAAGGTTGCGGTGGATGCGAATGCATTTTTTTGTCGAATACGGCAAGTAGTTTTAATGGGATTACCTCCAGGCCGGTTTCTTCTTTAAACTCTTTAATAATTACTTCCTTTGGGCTAAACCCAATATCAGCCCATCCGCCTGGCAACGACCATTTACCATCTGCACTTTCTTTTACCAACAAAATTTCTTTATTACCCGAAAGCACCAAACCCCTTATATCAACTTTCGCAGTGGGGTAGTCGGAAACTAAAGGAAAATAATCTTTCAAATTTTCTATGGAGTGGCCACTAATTGTATGTAAAAGCCTAAAACTTATTTCACGTAATTCGATATATCTTTCTTTGTCATAATCGTTATTACAATAAAGCAATCCAATATCAGCCATGGACTTAATTCTTTTAATGTCATCAAGCATTTCACTTTTCATGCACTAAAATTATTTATTAAAGGCTGTAAAAAAATAAATTCTCAAACCCAAAAAGGTAGAAAGATGCTCCAAATAATGAAGGATTATTTTGCCTCAACCCAGGCACCACTTACTTCTCCATCAATTACTTCTACATAAATATGCTCATCGGGTGTAGTAGAAATAGAAAGGCCCACATAATCTACATCAATGGGAAACGACTTGTATGTCCTTTCTACTAATGCAAGGGTTTGT
>JANMVB010000101.1:0-6919 GCA_031392305.1 Ferruginibacter sp. | reverse complement strand
AGCCAATCTTGCGGTATTCATACATCCTTTTTTGCCATTTGCTGCAAAGAAAATGTGCTACATGATGAAGGTGATGGATAAAATGCTGGATTGGGAAAATGGTGGTAAAGGAAAACTATTGAGTGTAGGATATTCATTGCGAGAGCCCCAACTTTTATTTAGAAAGATAGATGATGCAGAAGTGGCAGAACAAATTGAAAAGTTAAAAATTAAAACCGAAAAGAACAAGATGATGGAAAATGAAATACCTATGGAAAAAAATGAATCGAAGGTGGAAGTGAATGAAGTAAAACCTGAAATAGTATTTGATGATTTTGCAAAAATTGAGTTGAAGGTGGGCACCATTACTGCTGCAGAAAAGGTGGCCAAGGCTGATAAACTCTTAAAGCTGGAAGTTGACCTTGGTGTTGAAAAACGTACCATCGTTAGCGGTATAGCGTTGCATTTTGATCCGGCAGCAATAGTAGGCAAACAGGTAACAGTCGTTACCAATCTTGCACCAAGGAAAATGAGGGGAATTGAAAGTAATGGTATGATCTTAATGGCAGAAGATGCAGATGGAAAATTAAAGTTTGTTAATCCTGATGAGGCGGTGAAGAATGGGAGTGGAGTGAGTTAAGAAAACTTACTTCATTTTAATTATCGTTTTTTAAAATAGTTGAGCGGTTTCGATAATGCCTTGATGCAGTTTGCAGGAAGGCTTTCATCTGCAAAATAATGCTGTCAATTGCCGGGCTATGTTCACTTGTTTGTTTCAACAGGTTATATATTTTGCCCGTATCATTTTTGTATGCGTAACAATAAATTGGTTTCCCTTCAATTGCATTAAAGCCCAACACATATTCATTGTTAATAGCCTCGTAAATGGCACTGTTTATTTTTGTAAACACCGGCCTGTTATATCGCAGTGCCGTATCTGCCAGACTTACACCATAACTAATGATATTGTCATTAGCGCCTCCGTAATGCAATATTGTATTCATTATATCTAACTGGCTTACGGGTGATGAAATGATCACCTTTCTTTCCCGGGAAGGATCATAAATAAATATTGGGATTCTGAAACTCTCCAGTTCATCAACTTTAATTGTGTTAGTATTCGGTTGTGCCCAATGATCGGAGCAAAAGATAAAAACTGTGTTGTTATACCATGCCTGCTTTGCAGCTTCAGTAAAAAACTGTTGAAGGCAATCGCTGTAATACTTCATTGTCTTCATGGGTGGGGTTTTGTTAATGTCAGGATATTTATCAATCCATTTTTTAGGCAGGTCATTTGGATAATGGGTAGAAATATTATATTGAACAGAAAAAAAAGGCTGTTGCATTTTACTGAGTTTCTGTTGCATAAAGTTTAGTACATCCTCGTCGTGCAGGCCCAGGGAATGCTTTTCCATTTTTTTGTATCCCGGTATATCCTGCATGCAATAATAGTGTTGTATACCAAGCCATTTGCAGCATTTGGCAAATCCAAAATCATCATAATTGTCCCCGATAAAAAATGAGGAGGTGTAATTTTTTTTTGCCAGTTCGCTGCCCACCGAAGTTCGGGTAATAGATGTATAATTAGAATGATAAAGTGGTATATCTGTAATGGTGGGTATGCCTGCCAGGATAGCTGTAATCCCTTTGTTGGAGCTATATGAGTAGCTGAATGCATTGCTGAAGTAAGTACTCTTTTTTAAAAGACTATCTAAAAAAGGCATGGCTACTTTGTAAGCACTGCTGCTATCAAAAAATTCTGCAGGCACACTCTCCATGATAAAGAGCACAATGTTTTTTGGTGATACTGATTCGGTATTATTTTTTTTATAAATAGAGAATAACGATGCCTGCTGCGCAGCAGGCATGTAATTTACATTGGGGATTATTGACTCATTTTTACGATACATTGAATAGATGAAACTGTGCATTGAATTTTGAGCCAGCGGTAATTGAACAGACTGCAATTGAGTCAATGCAAAAGTGGGTAGTAGTTTTTTTGTGCCACTCAAAAAGAACAATAATATAAATAACATCAGCACACCATTAGTAAATAAAAAACGGTGTTGAGATAAACCAGCCTGCATTAACCTGGATATGCTTTTATAAATATACCAACCAGTTAAGCCGCTAAAAAAAATGATGATGAGGCCAATAACAATAACATTTAACGTACCATTCGATAAGGGATTCCTGAGAACATACAACAGGTCAGCATCTGCACGCTGCATGTGGAAACGGTAGTAAAAAATATCAATTGAATTTAGTACAATTACAAATGTATTTAGCAGCGTGAATAACACAATCAATATTGTTCTCACTATATAATAGCGAAAAGATTTAACAGCAATCAAAAACAGCAAGAGCAAAGGAAAGTTTATTAATGCAATACTAGCTGCATCATAAATAACTGACCACTTAATTATGTTCCATGCGTTCGCAAAATCCTGTACCTGCCAGCCACCGGAAATATTATAGTTGTAAAGAAAGAATATGATTTTTAGTACAAAAAGTAAAAAGAATAGCTTTGATAAAAATGCCAGTGCAGTTTTATCCGGTGCGATAAACTTTTTTAAAGAAAACAATGCTGATAATTTAAATGGAGAAAAAAAGTTTCATAAAAAACAAATATACGTTGTGGCTGTTCATTTTAGTGGTAAGCATTTTGCTGGCAGATGTTTTTTTTCACAAAGGAATGATGAGGGTATTATTGCCGGAATCTTTTACAAGTAAGCGTACGCCTGCCACACTTACCAACTGCAACCGGCAATTGAAAACCACCGGAAAAATTTGGCGAAAAGGGGTGAACTCCATCCAACAATTTAATGCGTTACCAGGTGATATTGCAGGCTTTGAAATGGATGTATATTTTGATACAACAAAAAACTACCTGGAAGTATATCATGACTCAGCAGGTTATAGCAATCTTAAAATTGAGGAGTTATTAAAATTGTATCAAAGCAAAAATCTTACTGCCGCTATCTGGCTCGATTTTAAAAACCTTACTAATGCTAATAAACAACAATCGTTAAATTATATTCTGCATATAAGGGAGAACTATAACCTTCAAAATAAAATGATCATTGAATCTTCGTCGCCTCAGTTGCTAAAGTCATTTTGCGACAGTGGCTTTTATACCAGTTACTATATTCCTTTTTTTAATCCTTACCTGCTTACTGAAAACGAAAACATTGCGATGGTTGATACAATTGCTGCAAATATTACAAGCTATCCCTCTACTGCTCTATCCGGTTATTATTTCCAGTATCCTTTTCTTAAAAATTTTTTTCCCAATTATCCACTGCTAACATGGGCAGAAGATCCTGCACTTAGCCTGGTTAGCAAAATTTTTAATCAGCAGCTTATGAAAGACAAGCAGTTGAAAATAGTTTTGTATCCTTTTTAAATTTTAAAAGAGAGGGGAAATTAAATAAATGAAATTGGTTGCTGATGTTTATAAAATATTCCTACAAAAAAACAGCATATGTCAGTCACTGTTATTAACCGAGGGGATTTTCTTCCACCACCGGAAAGTTAATCAGCAATGTACAACCATTACCGGGTGAGGTGATAATTTCCACTTTGCCATTATGGCTATCCACCCGGTTAAAAATATTTATAAATCCAATACCATTGGTTTTTTGCAACTTTTTATCAAACCCCTGACCATTATCGCTAATAATCAATTCAAAGTTTGTATCTACTATATTTAATGAAATTATTGCTTCCTGGGTTTCAGCATATTTTAAAATATTGTTGCTTTGTTCCTGTATAATCCGGTAAACCATCATTTGTTGGTTACCCGACATTTTTGCTACTACCTCATCACTGATATAGGTGTGCAAATGAATATTTTTTAGCAACATCATAGTACCACCTATTTCATCGATACTTTTCAATAAACCCGTACTTGTCATCACACTCGTATTAAGCCTTTTCGACAAGCCCCTGATTTCCTCCACCGCCATCAACAGGTATTGATTAGCTTTTTCAAGCAGCTCAGTTTCTACACCGCCTTTGGTTTTAGCTACGCAAATATGAAGTTTGGCACTCATCAGCAACTGGTTCACATTGTCATGTAATTCTCCGCTGATTCGGTTTCTTTCTTTTTCCTGCGCCTTTATAATGGCCTGGTTTACCATTTTTTGCTGCTGTACCTGTTCATTTAATAACTGGGCCTCTAGTTTTTTTCTTTCCGTCATGTCCTGCATTGCCCCGATTACACGTGATAATTTGCCCTCTTCATAAATGGCATAAGCCTTATCTAACAGGTGCCGGTAACTGCCATCCGAAATTTGAAAGCGATATTCATTTTCCCAATAAATTATATTATTTGCCAAACAATAATCTACATGCTTTTTTACCCTCTTTTTATCCATAGGGTGAATTTTACCAATAAACCAGTTAAGGTTTGGTACTATTTCTTCATTATTATATCCTGAAAAAGCATTGAAATTATCACTGCGGTAAACGGTTTCAGATGTTGCATCCATATCCCAGATAGCATCCGAACTTGCATTAATGGCAAATGTATAACGCTCAAACATTTTATCAATTTCAGTTTTCGCATTCATTTTATCCCCCAATCCGTCACCGGTATCATTTATCAGTTTTACTCCTTCCGAAACTGATTTTATCAACGACTGATATTTTGATTCTTCCTCACTGAGTATTTTTTCCTGGTTAAGTCTTGCAGAAATATTATGTGTAACAATTACAATAGAAGAGGCTTTGCCTTTTTCATCTTTAATCAGGTTACAACGGGTATTAAAAATTATTTTTTTGTCGTTGTAATTGTAAACTATATCTCCTTTCCAAAAACCATATTTAAATAAATTTTTAATAGAAGCATCAAGGCCGGTACCAATCATTTCAAACTTTACCAGTTCAAATATTTTTTGGCCCTTGGCAAATGCGGCAGTAAAGCCATACATAGCTTCAGCCGTTTTATTTAAACCTTGAATAATAAACCGGGCATCTGTAATAATTACAGCTTCAGCCATTGAGTTAGCTGGTTCATCTGTAATAGCAGATGAATTATAACTCACCGAAAGTGTTGAGGGAGAAATAGAAATTGTTCTGGCAGCCAGTTGGTTCATTCGAAATTGGATTTTTTAAGTTACAGGCCTTATAGTAATAACTATGAAGCGTTTTTTTGCTTAATACTTTTAGTTGGAACGAATTAAAAAAATGTATTTACAAAAGGTATGGGCTGAAACTATTGAATCTTTGATTTTCTTTTACTGAAACGTGCATTTACTCTGGATAGTATGTAAAATCACTATTGAGTTACTTGGTTTTAATTTTTTGTGATTAGATAAGCTAAATTCTCGATAAATATAGTGTATAAAATGTAGAGAAAACGTTTACTGCATAAATAAATGTTTTCGTAACATTTATAATTAGAAATTTAATCCCTAACTCAATGGCGCCACATTTATATTTTTTAAATATTTATTTTAATCCTAACTATAAATTTTAAGCAAAATTTATAGTTTGTCCGGGCAGTATATTTTCAAATAAGCATCGTTGCATCGCCCTCTTGTACTGAATACCAATGGGGATCTTTACCTGCATAATTTGTAAAATACAATCATACATCCCTGCATAAAAAACAACAAAAATTAAAATGACTGTAACTCATTTTAATCCAAAAGAATGTAAGTAAATCTCGGAGTAATAATTCAATCGTAACGTTGTCTTAAAAGTTGAAACGGTTAAATCCCGGCATCTGTACATAGTTTCCAAAGCAGGTTAACTTCTCTCAAAATTTACGAATCAGTCATTGGGTAATTTTGCAATTCACACTTATAAAATCCACTTTGCTTTGCCCGTGATAAATAGTTGTTTTATTTATCAATGCTTTTATAAAATGTCTTAATTTCGGCTATTATAAATAGTTGTTTAACTAACTAATTTTATTGTATGTCAAAAAGAATTATAAAAAAAGTAGCTGTTTTAGGCAGCGGTGTAATGGGTAGCCGCATAGCTTGCCATTTTGCAGGTATTGGCTTGCAGGTGCTTTTATTAGATATTGCCCCACGTGAGTTGAATGATGTAGAGAAAGCAAAAAAAAGCTCATTAGATTCTCCGGTTGTTAAAAACCGCATTGTAAATGAGGCATTGGCCACAGCCATTAAATCTAACCCCTCGCCGGTTTACACACCAGATGTTGTAAAGCGTATTTCAACCGGAAATTTTACTGATAATATGAAGGATATTGCCAGCTACGATTGGGTAATTGAAGTGGTAGTTGAGCGATTGGATATTAAACAGTCTGTATTTACAGAAGTAGAAAAATATCGTAAGTCAGGTACACTCATCACTTCCAACACATCTGGCATACCCATCCACATGATGACGGAAGGGCGCAGTGAAGATTTTAAAAAGCATTTCTGTGGTACGCATTTTTTTAACCCACCCCGCTACCTGCGCCTCCTCGAAATTATTCCTACTCCTCACACCGATCCTGAAGTGGTAGATTTTTTGATGAATTATGGTGATCTGTATTTAGGAAAAACAACCGTGCTGTGTAAAGACACACCGGCATTTATTGCAAACCGAATTGGTGTGTTTGGTATGATGGCCATTATGAATGCAATGGAAAAATTGCAGTTAAGTATTGATGAAATTGATGCATTAACCGGGCCAATAGTCGGAAGGCCAAAATCTGCTACCTTTCGCACAGCAGATGTGGTAGGTATTGATACCCTTGTAAAAGTAGCAAAAGGCGTTTACGATAATTGTCCGAATGACGAAGCAAAAGAGCAATTTGTAATACCTGCCTGGCTGGATAAAATGGTGGAGAATAAATGGCTGGGGGATAAAACCAGCCAGGGCTTTTTTAAAAAAATGCCCCCATCTGCAGGCGGTGCAAAAGATATCCATGTATTAAACCTGGCTACCCTTGAATATGAACCCCGTAAAAAACCAAAGTTTG
>JANMVB010000036.1:0-6919 GCA_031392305.1 Ferruginibacter sp. | reverse complement strand
CCGGCAATATTGAAAAAGACTGGAATTGGATACAGCAGTTTAACGATAAAAAAGTAGAGATGCACAACATTTCGGATAAAACCTGTTTGCTGGCCATACAGGGGCCTAATGCAACAAAAATATTGCAACCACTTACAACAGGGGTGGGGTTACTACTATAGCCTGGCATTTTTCTAACCCTGTTTCCGGGGGTGGATTTTATTGGAAAGATTCTGTTTCATTACCTGCTGTAAAATATATTATTCCTGGTGGTTCAGCACATGAAAAATACAAAGCCATTCTGCAAACGGTGGGTGATTTTGTAAAGTCAGTAAGGGGCAATGACGGGCAACTGGTGCCCATGATATTCCGGCCATTTCATGAGTTTGATGGTAATTGGTTTTGGTGGGGCCGGGCACATTGCACGGTAGATGAGTTTACCTCACTCTGGAAATTTACCGTATCATATTTACGGGACAGCCTTTCCGTTCACAATCTTATCTATGCTTTTTCACCTGATTGTAAATTCACAACGGAAGCTCAATACCTGGAGCGTTACCCCGGCAACGAGTGGGTAGATTTAGTAGGGGTAGATAATTATGCTGACTTTGGCAGGGATGGAAAATATAACCTTGATACCGGGATTATTAAATTGAAGATTGTATCAGACTTTGCCCGCAAAGAAGGTAAATTGGCTGCTTTCACAGAAACCGGGCTTGAGTCAATCCCCAATAATACCTGGTGGACTGCTACTTTATTAAAAGCATTGAAGGCAGAAAAAATGCGGTTTGCCTATGTATTGGTTTGGCGCAATGATGTAAACAGCCCAACACATTATTATGTGCCCTATCCGGGTCATACAAGTGTGCCTGACTTTATAAAATTTTATAACAACAAATACACCTTGTTTGAAAATGATCTCCGGAAAATTTACGAGATCAGCGATCAAAATTTAAATAAATCTTTCTAAAATTATTACAATGAAATATTTTATTACCGCTCTGCTGGGCACCTGCATCATCCATTGCGCCATTGCACAACCAGTAAAAAAACATGGCAATTTAAAAGTTGCAGGCACACAACTGGTTGATAAAAATAATAAGCCGGTTGTATTAAATGGCGTAAGCTTTGGATGGAGTTGTTTTCATCCCCGGTTTTATACCGCCGGTGCAGTTAAATGGTTGTATAAAGATTGGAACTGTAATGTAGTAAGGGCCGCCCTGGGCGTGGAACCCAATAAAGGATATTTAAAAGATTCTGCTGCTTCAATGAACCTCATAAAAACTGTTGTTGAAGCCGCCATTAAAGAAGGTATCTATGTAATTATCGACTGGCATAGCCATAATATCAATTTAAAGGAAGCCAATAGTTTTTTTAAAGAAATGGCAACTTTGTATGGTAAATATCCCAACGTTATTTATGAAATATTCAATGAACCGGATTATGAAACCTGGGCACAGGTAAAAGCATATTCCACAGAAATTATTGCTACCATTCGCAGTATTGATCCGGATAATATTATCCTTGTGGGCAGCCCCCATTGGGACCAGGATATTGACCTGCCTGCCGCCGATCCTATTAAAGAATATAGCAACCTCATGTACACTGTTCACTTTTATGCAGCAACCCACAAGCAAGGGTTAAGAGATAAAACAGATGCAGCAATTGCAAAGGGCCTGCCTGTTTTTATTTCCGAATCAGCCGGCATGGAAGCTACCGGCGACGGCCCATTAAATAATGAAGAATGGCAAAAATGGATTGACTGGATGGAAGCAAATAAACTAAGCTGGGTCACCTGGTCGGTATCTGATAAAAACGAAACCTGTTCGGTATTAAATACCACTGCTTCATCTGATGGTAAATGGGAAGAAAAAGATTTGAAAGAATCCGGTATTAAAACCAGGGAATATTTAAGAAAGAAAAATAAATAAAACCTAATTGGTCGGCAAAATATTTTAGTGACTGCAATAGATTATTTACTACTCAAATATTTGTCCAGGCTAAGAAACTTTGTGGTACATCGTTGTGTCACTCACTTGTACTTCATACCTATGTGGAGCTTTACCTACATTGTAGTGAGACTTTACAATAATATAAAAAACTAAATCCCAAACATCTTACCTGGTAAAAAGTTTGGCGGCCATTTTCTACAGCTCCTTAATCGTAACATTCCTATAATAAAGTTCAGCACCTTCAGATTGTAATACAATATTACCGGTTGTTGTATTCCCAAGTTGGCCGGTGTTTACAACCTTTCCATTCAGCAGGTGAGTGATTGAACCATCTTTTACAATTACTTCAATTTTATTCCATTCACCATTTGGTTTTTCGGCATCGGCAGTTTTTATTACCCTTATCCAGTTGCCGGGTTTTGTAATTACTCCGTTACTAATAATGGTAGTGCTGTCCGTCATCCAGAAATCACCACAATCACCTTCCTGTATTTGATATTCTAATGATCTTGGCCATATTTTATCACCATTATAAAAATCTGCATGGTACAATAACCCGGCATCTCTTTTTGCATTTTCACGGGGAGGGTATTTCTTTTCGCCCCATTTAAATTCAAGTGTAAGATGAAAGTCAGCATACTTTTTTTCAGTTACTATATATCCGAAATCTTCTCCCGATACATGCAATACATTACCCTCAAATTGAAACACTTTACCTGTGTCATTGTTTTTACCAGACTTTGTTGTGTAAGTGTACCAACCCGCAGTATCACCAGGTTTAAAAATTGTTTCTTTCTTTTGCGCCCAGGTGTGGCGGCATGCAACCATTATTATCAGAACGGTCAAAATGATTTTAAGGAAATTATATTTCATATAGCATTTTTTGCAAGCGTACATCTACTTTGAAAAACATTCAGCAGTAACGTTTGGCCAGGCAAATGCTGGTAGTCAAACTGTCTAAAAAAATACGCAATAAAAATCCCCGAAAATTATTTCACATCAACAGCATCGTACACCACTACTCTCAACCACAGGTGTGAATAATCTTCTATAAATTTTAAATGAACAGGATCAGTCTGGTAGCTTGCCTGGTCAGCATCATTGCCAAATATCAGCATCCACGAAACACCGTAAGAGCTATCAATTACTTCACGGCTGGTATTGGCCGGCTTGCCGATATGAAACTGTTGTATGGTGGTAACTGCTGACAGTTTGGTTAAGCCTTCAACCAGCTTGTCTCGGTCTGCAATATTGCCTGAATTTTTTAACCAGAAATAAACGTGGTGTATAAAAATGTTTTTCATCTGCTTATCAATTAAATTATTTGAGGCAAATATAGCTGTTCCGGCCAGTGAAGCTTTAGAACCGGTGCCTAAAAATTTTCTACGGGATATTTTTGTCATAATTTTTTGTTTGTGTTTGTGCAAAATAAATATAAAGCATTCATTAATAAAAATAAGCATGGCATTCAGTTTCAAGGTAAATTCATATTCACTGCACCATGGGTAAAAATAGAATCTATTCCAATCAAACAATGGTACTATTTTAGCAAATAATTTTACTTTGCTAACTTTAGAACGATATTATTTACAGACAGCGTAGCTTAGTACAATATTTGCCTGTTTGGCCTACGAAAGAATGATTGCTGTTTTAACTGATTGCATTTTTATCGCCATAATCTTCACATATCCTCAGTATGATATTTAAGCTTTTTACCAGAAGTTGTTTCCTCTTATTTTTCATTGCATTTTTATTGCCTTTTGTAAAGTCGCAGGATACATCCGGCGTAATTGCATTGTGGCAAAACGGGGCGCCCGGTTTTGAGAGCAGAAAGAATGAGCCCGAGCAGGCAAAAGATTGGTGGGTTAGATCGGTGCATAACCCATCGCTTATAGTTTATTTACCACCCAAAGAAATAGCCACGGGTGCTGCGGTAGTTATCTGCCCCGGTGGCGGGCACAGGAACCTGGTATTTAATTCAGAAGGAAAAGACGCTGCAAAATATTTGAACAGCATTGGTATTGCAGCCTTTGTGCTGAAGTACCGCTTATTTCGTGAAGAGAATTCCCCTTATACAGAAAAGCATCCACGGCAGGATATTTTTCGTGCCATGCGGCTTGTACGTAGCCTTGCAAAAAATTACAATATCGATACAGCAAGAATTGGGGTGATGGGTTTTTCAGCCGGGGGCGAAGTAGCAGGGTGGGTTGCTTATCATTACAAAGATGAATATTTTATTAAGCCGGATAATACCGATAAACTTACAGCAAGACCTGCATTTCAAATATTAATTTATCCCGGTCCGTTGGCTGTACCTGAGGTAGTTGACAGTACCTCACCACCCACATTTTTATTGGCAGCAAATGATGATGAATGCTGCTCCGAGCCCATCGTAAAATTATTACAGATGCACCGCAAGGCAAAAGTGCCGGTTGAAATGCATTTGCTTTCACAGGGGAAACATGGTTTTAATATGGGCAACCGGTCACAATTAAGCAGCGTAAAAACATGGCCGCAGCGTATGGCAGATTGGCTGGCTGATAACGGCTGGTTAAAAAGAAAAGAATGAAATTTCCTCCACTAAATTTTTCATAATTTAAAGCTTCTATATGCAAACACGAAGAGATTTTTTAAAAAATTCCGGTACATTTTCTCTTGGCGCAATGATAGCGCCATCATTTGATTTAACAGGTAAAAAAATTAGAAACCCCGGCATACAGTTATACACTTTCCGAAAAGAAATGGAAGCTGATGCAAGGGGAACTTTGCGGCAATTGGCAGCAATGGGCATAAAGGAAATAGAATCGGCCAGCAGCCAGAAGGGGCATTACTACGGCTTGTCGCCAAAGGAAATGAAAGATGCATGCAAAAACCTGGGCATGACACTCCGCAGCGGGCACATCCGCCTTGATGATAAATGGCAGCAAACGATGGATGAAGCAGCAGAAGCCGGGCAGGATTATCTTGTATGTTCTTCTATGCCATCCAACGGGCAAACGGTTGATAATTATAAAAAAGTTGCCGAACAGTTTAACAAGGCCGGTGAGCAATGCAATAAACTAAATATAAAATTTGGCTATCACAACCATGAGTATGAATTTGAGCAGGAGAAGGGAAAAGTTTTGTATGATATTTTGCTGGAAGAAACTGACCCTGCCCTGGTATTTATGGAACTCGATCTTGGCTGGGTGATTATACCGGGCAAGGACCCCATTGATTATTTTACAAGGTTTCCGGGACGTTTTCCGCTATGGCATTTAAAGGATATGGACATGGCAAAAAAGCACAGTACAGAATTTGGTAAAGGCGGCCTTGACATTCAAAAAATGTTTGACAATGCAAAGCTCTCCGGGCTTAAATATTTTTTTATAGAGCAGGAAGAATATACCATTACACCAAAGGATAGCATGGTACATAATATTGCCTATCTTAAAAAAATTAAGGGATAAATTAGTTACAAGGTTGCTAACCTTAAACATTGAGGTTGGCAATCTTAAATAGTTATCACGTGGGAAAAGTTCCACATAGGTATTCGGTACAAGTGAGTGACACAACGATGTACCACAAACCTTCTTAGCCGGTACAAAAAAAATATAGAACTCAGCATATTGCTTTTGAATTTTTAAACAAATAGTATGAATAGAAGAGATGCCATTTATAATGCTGTATTACTTTCTGCAGGCGTTGTACTGCTACCTTCATGCTTGGGAAATGATGCCGTGGTGAGCATACCCATGAAAAGTTTTTCGTTAACCGGGGCCGAAGAAAAAATGATGCGGTCACTTGCTGACTTCATCATTCCAAAAACAAATTTTATTGGCGCTGCGGATGTAAAAGCTACTGAGTTTACTTTAAAGATGGTGGATGATTGTTATGAACCCGAAAAGCAAAAAATATTTAAAGATGGGTTACAGCAATTTGATAAATCTGCAAAAGAAAAATTTGGTAAATCATTTGTTGATTGCACAGCTGAACAAAAAAAAGAATGGCTTACGGCTATGGAAAATAAAAAAGGCATTCCGGAAAATGTAACCCAGTTTTATGCAACCACCAAGCGGCATACGTTACAGGCTTTTACTTCATCTAAACAATACCTTACGGATGTGGCTAAATACAAGATGGTGCCCGGCAGTAATTTTAAAGGCTGTGTGCCGGTTACATAAATGTTCAGGTTATTTTATTACAATCAATTATTCAAAAAAACTATGGGAGACAATAAAAATACTTTCGATGCAATTGTAATTGGCAGTGGCATGAGCGGGGGCTGGGCCGCAAAAGAATTTTGCGAAAAAGGTTTAAAAACTTTGTTGCTTGAGCGGGGCCGTGATGTAAAACATTTAACCGATTACCCCACCACCAATTTATTGCCTTGGGAGTTTGAACACCGGGGACAGGTGCCTTATAATATTACAAAAGATAACCCCATCATAAGCAAGTGTTATGCTTTTAGGGAAGATGCCATGCACTTTTTTGTAAAGGATAACGAGCACCCGTACGTGCAGGAAAAACCATTTGACTGGATACGGGGTTACCAGGTTGGGGGCAAGAGTATTATGTGGGCCAGGCAAACCCAGCGCTGGAGCGACTTTGATTTTGAAGGCCCTGCACGTGATGGCTTTGCGGTTGACTGGCCCATCCGTTATAACGACCTTGCACCATGGTATAGTTATGTGGAAAAATTTGTTGGCATCAGCGGTAATAAAGATGGGGTGGACGCATTGCCGGATGGTGAATTTTTGCCCGGGTGGGAATTAACCTGCGTGGAAAATCATTTTAAGGAAACAGTTAAAAAAACATACGAGGACCGGCATGTAATATTTGCCCGCTGCGCACATTTGTCCAAACCCGAACCCATCCATATTGAACAGGGCAGGGGGCAATGCCAGGCAAGAAACCTATGCCAGCGGGGTTGCCCGTTTGGCGGGTATTTTAATGCCAATTCAACTACAATTCCCTGGGCCGAAAAAACAGGGAACCTTACGCTTCGC
>JANMVB010000698.1:0-14794 GCA_031392305.1 Ferruginibacter sp. | reverse complement strand
CACTGTCCATGCATTTTGCCAGTTGGCCTGCCATACCTCCCATTTAAAAGCTATAAAACCTGCTATGATGAGGCCAAATAAAGAAATAAGTTTGGTGGAAGTAAAAATGCTCTGAATGTATTTTCCTGCTTCAATACCTTTTGTATTAATAAAGGTGAGCAGTATGATCAAGCCTATTGCCACCAGTTGGGCATAATGAATATTTAAGCCCAGCACATTGAAAGTATTTACATCCTCCCAGGCCAGGGCTGGAAAAAAATACCCGGCAAATTTTGCAAAACCCACTGCTACGGCGGCAATGGTGCCGGTTTGTATTACTGCAAAAAAACTCCAGCCATATAAAAAAGCAATCAATGGATTGTACGACTCTTTCAAATAAACATATTGGCCACCTGCCTTTGGATACATGGCACTTAACTCTCCATAACTAAGTGCAGCGGTTAATGTCATAAAACCTGTGATAATCCAGGCTGCAATCAGCCATCCGGCACTGCCGAGGTCTTTCAGCATATCGGCACTTACGATAAAAATTCCGGAACCTATCATAGAGCCTGCAACAATCATTGTTGCATCAAAAAGGCTGAGCGAAGGCTTAAATGAAGCATTGGTTTCTGTCATATTGGTTGTTATATGTTGGGTGGTTTTTTTATAAGCAGGGGCATTAAAAAATCCCGTTTTTTATACGGGATTGAAGGTATATAAATTTGACCGTATTATTGTTTGGCAGTTTCTTTCATTTTTTGATTAAGGCCCTTTATAATTTCTGATGTAATATTTAAAGTAGAGTCTTTATAAAAAAGATAATCAAGGCCGGTACCGGTAGCAAGTATGTAAGTGTACTTTCCTTCTTTATTATACTCACTCATAAAGTCTTTTAATTTGCCCTGCATATCTTCCATTATCCTGGCCCCTTTTTCAGCAAGCTTTTGCCCCTTAGTTTGTTTTGCCTGCTCTACTTCCTGTTGCTTTTGTCCTAATTTTTCCTGGAAGGCTTCTGCTTCCTGCTGGGTAATTGCATTGCCTTTTTTTAGAAAGTTGTCCCTTTCAGCAGTGAGTGCCCGATAAGCATTTTCATATTCTGATAAAATTAATTTTTGCTCTGCCTCCAGTTCTTTTTTTCGTTGTTTAATAAACGTCACATTATTATTCAGTGAATCCAATTCTACATAAGCAACCACAATTTTTCTGCCTCTCGTAGTATCTTTTGAATGGTAATTAACTGTCCCCATTTTTTTATGTATCTTTTTATCCGGCGTAAAGTGAATATAATACAGCACTCCTATGGCTACAATTGATACAATATTTAATACAAGGGAAAGTTGTTTCATGCGATATTTTTTGTTTACTGGCAAGATAGTTAGAAAGGCAGATTTTGCAATAAATACAGCGGAAGTTTTAGGAAAGGGTTAACAGGGAATCTAAACCCACTTTTTTTTCAAGAATGGTTGTTAGAAATTATGCTTTATGTTTAAAAATTTAGGGGTGTGTTTTTTCATTTTGTGCCCTGGCATTGGTGCCCTGATATAGCATCGTTGTGTCACTCACTTTTACTGCATACCATTGGGGAGCTTTACCTGCATTTTATCCGTGGGTTTATTAACCATGGGTTGCACCCATGGTTATTAATATTGAAGCCTTTCAGGCTTCCTTAAAATATACAGGTAGCAAATTTAATGGGTGTGCCAAATAGCTGCAAAAGTACAAGAGGGCGATGCAACGATGTTCCACATTGCTTATTTGCCCGGACAAAAAATTTTGTATTTATTACATGTACCACATAAAAAAAGCTGCAACATTTCTGTTGCAGCTTTTTTTAAATATCTGTTGTTATTATTACTTCACTTCTTCAAACTCTGCATCCGTTACATTTTCTGTATTGGCACCACCACCTTGCTGCTGACCGTTGCCTGCATCACCTTGTGGTTGCTGGGCTTGTTCGCCAGCGGCCTGTGTTGCTTTGTACATTTCTTCGCTGGCAGCAGTCCATGCTGCATTCATCTCCGCTACTGAAGTATCTATCGCTGCAATGTCCTGTATTTTATGCGCTTCTTTTAATTTAGCAAGCGCTGCTTCAATCGGTGCTTTTTTATCTGCACTTATTTTGTCGCCATATTCTTTCAGTTGTTTTTCTGTCTGGAATATTAAACTGTCGGCCTGGTTTATTTTTTCAATTTTTTCTTTCTCGGCTTTATCAGCAGTTTCATTTGCTTTGGCCTCGTTCTTCATTTTTTCTATCTCTTCTTTACTTAAACCACTGCCTGCTTCAATACGGATGTTGTGACTTTTGCCGGTGCCTTTATCCTTAGCCGTTACATGTAATATTCCATTGGCATCAATATCAAAAATAACTTCTACCTGTGGCACGCCACGGGGAGCCGGAGGAATACCATCGAGATTAAACATACCCAGGCTTTTATTATGAGTAGCCAAAGGCCTTTCACCCTGTAACACATGAATTTGCACACCGGGTTGGTTATCACTTGCGGTACTAAATGTTTCTGATTTTTTTGTAGGGATAGTAGTATTGCTTTCAATAAGCCTTGTCATAACTCCACCCATGGTTTCAATCCCAAGG
Source organism: Ferruginibacter sp. (assembly GCA_031392305.1). Classification (GTDB taxonomy): domain Bacteria; phylum Bacteroidota; class Bacteroidia; order Chitinophagales; family Chitinophagaceae; genus Ferruginibacter. Next base: position 12,219 of record JANMVB010000698.1, on the reverse strand, counting down.
CTTAAAGGGGTTACATCAAGCAACAATACATCTTTTACATCACCGGATAAAACACCACCTTGTATAGCTGCACCAATTGCAACAACTTCATCCGGGTTAACACCACGGTTAGGTTTTTTGCCAAAGAATTTTTCAACTATTTCCTGCACTTTCGGGATACGTGTGCTACCACCTACCAATATCACTTCATTGATATCATTTATACTAAGGCCTGCATCTTTTAATGCAAGTTCGCAGGGCTTTAAACATCTTTCAAATAATGTATCCGATAGTTTTTCAAAATGGGCCCGGGTTAATTTTTTAACCAAATGCTTTGGCACACCATCCACTGCAGTTACATAAGGCAGGTTGATTTCAGTCTCTGAAGAAGAAGATAATTCAACCTTTGCTTTTTCAGCAGCCTCTTTTAAACGCTGCCATGCCATTGGATCTTTGCGTAGGTCGATGGCTTCATCTTTTTTAAATTCTTCTGCCAGCCAATCCATTAATACCTTATCAAAATCATCACCACCCAGGTGTGTATCACCATTGGTGCTTTTTACTTCAAATACACCTTCGCCTAATTCTAAAATAGAAATATCGAAAGTACCACCACCTAAATCAAATACTGCAATCTTCTGGTCCTGGTGTTTTTTATCCATACCATAAGCCAATGCTGCTGCTGTAGGCTCGTTGATGATACGACGTACATTTAACCCGGCAATTTCACCGGCTTCTTTTGTAGCCTGGCGCTGTGCATCATTAAAATACGCAGGCACTGTTACAACGGCTTCTGTTACTTCCTGGCCAAGATAATCTTCCGCAGTTTTTTTCATTTTTTGAAGGATCATTGCGCTGATTTCCTGTGGGGTGTACATCCTGCCATCTATGTCAATACGAACTGTATCATTGTCACCTTTTACTATTTTGTAACCACTATGGCTAACATCTTCAGTTACTTCGTTCCATTTATGGCCCATAAAACGCTTTACACTCATAATAGTGTTGTGCGGATTGGTGATAGCCTGGCGTTTTGCAGGATCACCTACTTTACGTTCGCCATTTTTTAAAAAAGCAACAATAGAAGGTGTTGTACGACGGCCTTCATCATTTGCAATTACTACAGGTTCATTACCTTCCATTACTGATACGCAACTGTTGGTAGTACCAAGATCAATTCCTATTATTTTTCCCATGATTAATATAAATTTATTGTTCGGTGAAGTTATTCAATGATTGTGCCATAAGGTTTGGCGTGAAAAAATGTCAGCTAACCAACAATTTTTACCGCCAAAGTTGTGAATTACCGATTGGTTTTTATGGATTTACGGATAAGGTAATTGGATTACATGTCATTTAATTTTTAAACACCCAACAATTTCTACTTTTTACAAAATAAAAAAGGCCTGAATTTCTCCAGGCCTTATTATAACAACTATGAGAAAAACTATTTAGTCAATAATATTTTTTGTGTTGTTTCTCCATCCGGGCTTTTTACTTTTACGATATACATACCGGCAGCATTATGCGTAAATGAATGAACTGGTAAAAGGTTACTACCCTTGTTAACCGGAACCAGAATGGTTTTGAAAAGCCTGCCGGTAATATCAGCAATTAAAACTTTTACAATGGCTTTTTGAGAAGCAACAAGTGAGATCCATATTTCATTATTTGTAGGATTAGGATATATAACCGGTAAATTTTTATTGCTATTACCCGGGGCTAAAATAGCAGTTTTACTATACTTCGCTTTTCCGTTTTTGCCGGTCGCCTTTATTCTGTAAAAGGTAGCAGGCTCATTCATTGCTGCCAGGTAATTAAATGAATAATCAGTTACGCCAGCCTGCTTGTTAGCTATTAATGTGGAAAGGGTATAAAAAACCCGGTTACCGTTGCTATATTCAATTGTATAGTTTTCTATCGCTTCATTATAATTTATCTGCCATTTTAATACTGCATCTTTCCCGGTACGGCTAGCATTAAATTTTGTAAAATCCCAATTTAAAGTAAGGCAAACAGCATCATAGAGAATGGTTACAGTATCAAATGCAAAGCTGGGGCATTGTGCATGTAATTGCTGGGTAACTAAATAAGTACCTGGCGCATCTACCGTAATTGAAGGCCCGGTTATAGGCCCTACAATATTACCATTGGTTGTACTCCAGGTATAAACAGATGAGGCATTTGGATTAGTAACATCAACAGAAGTTGGAGGCATCACTTCGCAAAAATATCTCAGGTAAGCATTTGCATCAACTGCAGGATAATCAAACATGCGAAAAGGTGCAATAAAATCTTTTAATTCTGCTGTAAATGATGTGGAAGACCTTGTTTTTACAAGCACCCGTCTAAATGGTGAGCCGCAGGCATTATTCGAAAAGGATGCAGGCTCAATCCCGAGCTTGGTAAGATTTACGGAAAATTCCATAAACTGTTTGGGTATGTATGAAGTAACTACACTGTTATTTACTCTAACCAGGGAAAATGGCCCTGCCCAGGTGTTAACTGTATTTTGAATACCTGTATAAAATGCACCCGCCGTTTTTGGTAAAATATTGGCATAGCCATAAATTGCCCCGGAACCATCTCCGTCAAAAGCTCCACCCCAGTTAAAGGTAGTGGGGGTAATACTCATGTCAGTTTTTTTCACCCAAATCCTGGCTTCTACAAGTGATAAGGCTGCACTACTGAATTCTGCCGTAAAAACAATATCGCCGGGAGAAATGATATTTCCGGCGGCATTAAATTTCCAGGAGGTATGGCCGGCATCAGGGCCGTACCCTATAAAAGTTTGCGTACTACGGTTATATGCAATATCAGTTTGGTACAATTCAAAATCAAAATAGCGGCTACCTGTTGTATTTTCCAATGAGATGGCGGCAAACATCCACAATGAATCTGTGGAATTAGGGCCTGCTCTTCTTACATGTGTAAAAGCATCGAGTATGTCATTTTTATCTGGAATACCCTGCGATACAGGGCAATTCCACGAAACCGGCGACATCCCGTTTTTATTGCTTCCGGAGGCAAAAACAGTTGAATCGTCGCCATGAAAATCCCTGTGAAAAACTGCATCTAATACTAACCTGTTATTCACTTTCGTGTATGGGGCCTGGCGCATTAACCGGGAGAATGAGTTCATTCTTGTAGCTGGAAACAATGTATAGCCGGCAACAATTGCAGCAGCACCATTTGTATCAATAATAAACTGCCCGGTACCGGGATACCCATTACTAAACCAGTCATCAACTGCAGGCTGTGGCGCATTATTAAAAAAATTGGAACTCAGGTCTGCTTCAATGCCAAAATTCGCTTTTACAATGGGTGTTGTTATTTGCCCATTAACAAATCCGAAGTATCCAAGTATGCATAATAAGAGTAAAGTTTTCTTCATAGGTTTCACTTTAAACAGTGAAAAAAGGTATTGGAAAATCCACTGTTATCACAATGTGATAACAGTGGTAAGTACTGTATTTACTTAGTAATTACAGTGGTGTAAAAAGGTGAAACAACAGTTCCACTATAAGATGACATGATTGCTACAATTCTATAATTGATAATACCCGGCAATACTGTTTGGTCAGTGAACCTGAACATTTTTTGATTGGTGTTTATCACATTTCCAACAGTGTACCAATTTGAATAAGGGTCTGTTGGATCTTCGTAGGTACTTTGTATTTCAAAACTTTCAATACCTGAATTATTTGTCATGCTCCATTGCAGGGAATGGCCCTTTCCGTTTTTATGGCCACGAACAAAACTAAAATCAACACTTGTTGGTTTTAACTGACAAACTTTAAATGGAAAATTCGATTGATTTTCAACAGCAGAAACGCTGAATGAACAAAATAAAATTGCACAGAGGAAAGCGGTTTTCATATATCTGGTTTTTAAAGGTTACGAATCCATTTTGATAACAGGTCAATTAAAAAGACGTCATCAATTTAAATACGGTTATTCTTTAAAATTATCAGTAAATCATATTTTGTAAAGTAGTTAATATGATTCCTGGTCGGATAAAATTATTGAGAACCGATCTTTAATTTTTATGGTTGTATTGACCTTTGTTTGGATATACTTCTGTATAAAACATAAATAACAATATTTTATTGTGTTGTTATTTTATTTATTTTAAACTGAGTTTAAAGTTTAATCACTTTTTAGCAATAACTATACTTCGCAACGGATAAATTAGTGAATAAATCTTTTTGTCCAGGCTGTGAAGCAATGGGTAGCATCCTTGCATCGCCCTCTTGTACCGCATACCAATTGGGATCTTTAATTGCGTTTTAAATTAAAACAATTATTCCCCCTTTTGGAACATTCCGATTTTTCGGGAAAGCCTGTCCAGATATATCGGGAGGGATAGTGGCATGTCTTTGTATTTGGTTATCGAACAAAATAAAATTCACCTATTTACCCGTTATGCAGTATAATACTAAAAATTTAAACAATTAAGTTTTCCGCATACTCTCAAAAGAATGTAATTATGATATGATTACCGTCAAATTTTCTACGTTTGATTTAAATAATATTTTAATTGGATAAATTTTAGTTTAACAGCTTTTTATATTTTAATTTTAATTCATAACAACTTTTATTTTTTATCCAAACAACTGACCATTTCTATGACAAGAGCTTTACTCGTAAGCCTTATATTGGCTTTGATATCAACTTCAATGCTGGCGCAAACCCCGATAGTACTGGCTAAAAAAAGAACCACTTCCATCACAATCAATGGCAACCCAAATGAATCTGCCTGGCAGTTCACCAGTAATGTTACAAAAACAATTACCGGATCACCCAATAATACCGTAAAGTATGCTGTACTGTGGGACAGTCTTAATTTATATGTAGCTGTTACGGTTATTGATGCTAACAAACGCAACGATTCGCCTAACGGATGGGATGATGATGCACTGGAAATATTTATTGATGCAGATAATAATGGAGGCACAACTTATGGCATTAATGACCGCCAGTTTGTAAAAGAATGGAACAGCACTACTCTCTGGGAAAAAACCGGCAAAACAACTAACATACAACATGCGTGGAGCAATATCACAAATGGTTTTGGAATAGAAATGGTGATCCCATGGAGCAGCATAGGAATTACAAATCCTGCAACAGGGTTTACCATTGGCTTTGATGTGGCAAATGATGATGATGACAACGGAGGTGCCCGTGAAAGTCAGTTAGCCTGGGCAGGTGATAATAACAACTGGCAATACCCACAAAATTTTGGTGACCTAAAATTGACTTCCAATGATACCCAGGCACCAACTCAACCAGGCAACCTTTTTGCTTCTTCTATTACCCAGTCGGCACTAACCCTCAACTGGACTGCTTCAACAGATAATTTTGGAGTGGCAGGTTATGATATTTATCGCAACGGAGTAAAATTAAATACCTCATTAGTTACCGGAACTTCTTATGGGGTTACAGGTTTATCAGCCGGGGTTAATTACCAGTTTTATGTTGTTGCAAAAGATGCTGCCGGTAATGTTTCCCCTAATAGTAATATTATAAACATTGTTACCCCGGATACACAGGCGCCAACTGCTCCATCCAATCTTGTAATTAACTCACTTACATCAACATCATTTACTTTAAACTGGATTGCCTCCACTGATAATATTGGCGTAACGGGTTATGACATTTACCAGGATGGTATTAAAATAAATACTTCACCTGTTACAGCTACAGCTTATGCTGTTTCAAATTTAAATGCCTCCACTAATTATCAATATTATGTGCAGGCAAAAGATGCTGCCGGAAATACTTCGAACAGTAATACGCTGAATGTAACAACCCCTGCCCCACCTGATAGTGAAGCGCCTTCCCCACCCACAAACCTCACTGCTTCCAACATTGAGCAAAACAGTGTTGACCTTAGCTGGACAGCAGCAACAGATAATATTGCAGTAAGCGGTTATAATATTTACAAAAATAATTCCCTGCTGGCATCTGTTTCATCTTCAATTACTTCCTACCATGTAACTGGCCTTTCAGTGTTGATAAGTTATGATTTTTATGTAGTTGCTAAAGATGCTGCAGGAAACCTTTCAACCGGCAGCAACACAATATCCATTACAACACCGGACACTGAAGCACCACTTGCTCCAACTAATTTAAATGCAACCAATATTACACAGGTTTCATTTACATTAAACTGGACGGCCAGCACAGACAATGTAGGAGTAACAGGTTATAATATTTTCCAGGATAATGTACAGCTTAACAGTACCCTGATTACAACTCCTTCATTTGATATTACCGGGTTGACAACCAGTACAAGTTATAATTTTTATGTATTGGCAAATGATGCAGCCGGTAATTTATCAAACAGCAATTCTTTAATTGTTACAACCCTGGCGCCACCTGATACTGAAGCGCCATCAGCAGTTACTGACCTCGCTGCAACAGGTATAACTCAAAGTTCTGTAGTGCTAACCTGGTCACCATCATCCGATAATGTGGGCATAAATAGTTATGATTTCTATCAAAACAATGTACTTGTCGCTACTACTACAGGCACGGCTAGCAGTTATACAATAAGCGCCCTCAGTGCATTGAATAATTATGATTTTTATATAATAGCAAAGGATGTTGCAGGTAATTCCTCTGCAAACAGTAACGTAATAACTGTAAGTACCCCAGATACAGAGCCGCCTACAGTTCCTTCAGGTATTGTTTATTCAAATCTTTCAGCAACATCGGTAACTATTAACTGGTCAGTTTCAACTGATAATATTGGAGTTGCGGGGTATGATCTTTACCAGGATAATGTTAAGATCAATACAGGGTTGATTACTACGACTTCTTACAATGTTACCGGGCTTGCAGAGGCAACTATTTATAGCTTTTATATCAAAGCTTTTGATAGTGCAGGAAATGCATCGGCAAATAGTGTAACAGTCAATATTAGTACTTCTGATATTACTGCACCTACAGCACCTGCTAACCTTGTTTCATCTGCTGTTACTACTAATTCAATTACAGTCACGTGGTTAGTAGCTTCGGCAGATAATGTTGGTGTAACCGGTTACAATATTTATAGAAATGGAGTAAAAATTAATGTTGGCTTAATAACCGCTACTACATTTATTGTTACAGGTTTAAATCCATCCACTGCATATAGTTTTTATGTGCAGGCAAGTGATGGTGCTGGTAATATTTCCGCAAGCAGCAATACATTGAATGCGACAACGGCTGCTGCACCAGCCTGTAGTAATACTGGCACCATAGCTTATCAAAAATGGAATAATATTACCGGTACATCAGTAACCAACTTAACTTCCATTGCAGCATATCCTAATTCACCTTCAGTAACCGGAACGCTTACCAGTTTTGAAATACCGTCAGCTACAGGTGATAATTATGGCTTTCGGGTAAATGGATATATCTGCCCTCCCACAACCGGTGCTTATACATTTTGGATTGCCGGCGATGATAATGTAGAGCTTTGGCTAAGTACCACCAGCAGTGCTGCAAATAAAGTACGTATTGCATACCATACTTCCTATACCAACTCAAGGGAATGGAATAAATTTACCACCCAAAAATCTGCTTCAATAACGCTTACTGCCGGGCAACCATATTATGTAGAAGCATTAATGAAAGAAGGCACGGGTGGCGATAACATGGCCGTAGGATGGGCTAAACCAGGCCAGACAACTACTACGCCGGGTGAAGTAATACCAGGTGCACAATTGCTGGCGCAACTTATAGATACACAGGCACCCTCTGCTCCCCTCAATCTAACAGCATCAGTTATAACCCAATCAACGCTCACCTTATCATGGTCGGCCAGTACCGATAATGTAGCAGTAAGCGGTTATGACGTTTATCGGAATGGTGTAAAGATAAATGCAGCAAATATCACGGCTACTTCCTACAATGTAACCGGGCTAACCCCATCAACCCAATATAATTTTTATGTGGTAGCCAGGGATGCAGCAAGTAATAACACCGCAGGCAGTTCAATCAGTGCAACTACCGGTGCCCCAGATACGCAGGCACCGACAGTACCGTTTAACCTCTCTGCAAATAATATGGGGCAAACATTCTTTACACTTTTATGGAGTGCATCAACGGATAATGTAGGTGTAACAGGTTATGATATTTATAGAAATGGAGTAAAGGTTAATTTATCTCCAGTCGCTGCAACGTCTTATGCAGTTACCGGCCTTACACCCGGCACTACGTATGCCTTAACAGTTGTAGCACTCGATGCTGCAGGCAATGCCAGTGCTGCCAGCAGCCCACTAAATGTAACCACACTTTTACCAACTCCCGGTACCGAAACATTTACTCAACGGACTGTTATTGGCAATCAGCGTATGCCGCATGATCTTGTGTATGGCCCGGATAATAATATCTGGTACACTGAGCGCTTTGGGGGCACCGTTAGTTTTGTTAACCCGACCACCAGTGTAAAAAGAGTTGTGCTTTCACTGGGTACAAATATGGTTAGGGTTAGTGGACAGGATGGCTTAATGGGGCTTGCTTTGCACCCACAATTCAATACCGGCAAACCTTATGTTTATATTACTTATACCTATCAATCAACGAGTAGTACAGTAAGAAAAACCAGGATTGAAAGATATACTTATAACAGTACCACACAAACGCTGGGCTCACCGGTAACTATCCTACAGGATATACCAGGTAGTAATGATCACAATTCATGCAGGCTTGCAGTGGGGCCAGATCTTAAATTATACTATACAGTTGGAGATATGGGTGCAGGCCAGTTTGATAACGCAGCCAGGGCTAACAATGCACAAAACCTGAATATACTTGAAGGCAAAGTATTGCGCTTAAATACTGAACTGATCAACAGTTCATGGATTCCAGCGGATAACCCTTTCACCAATTCCGGGGTACCAACAGCGGTTTATACTTTTGGTCACAGGAACCCGCAAGGGCTGGTATGGGGCAATGTAGGTGGAGCTAATATTTTGTATAGCAGCGAGCACGGCCCTTACAGTGATGATGAATTAAATGTAATCGAAGTAGGAAGAAATTATGGCTGGCCACAGGTTGCAGGTTTCTGTGATGGCAATTATAACGGACGTACGATCGGTGGATTTTCGATAGTGAGTGAACAAAATAATTGTACCACGCTAAATGCAAAGGAACCCATCCGATCATTGTTTCCGGTAGCTACCCCGCCAACTGATGCTACAAGCAATAATACCTGGCCTTCTACCGCACCTTCGGGCACCGAGTTTTACGGAAGTGCCGCTATACCGGGATGGCAAAATTCTTTGCTGGTGGCACAATTAAAAGCTGGTACCATCACAAGGTTTAAACTAAGCAGTAATGGCCTCAGCATCATCTCCGATACCATACATTATTTCCGCGGCAAGGGCAGGTTCCGTGACGTAGTAATATCACCGGATGGTTTAAAATTATATGTAGCCTGCGATTCAAGTGGCTCAACATCGGGGCCTACAGGAGGGGTAACAACAACACCTGCCAACCCCGGAAGTATACTTGAATTTACTTACCAGCCGCCGGTGGGTTCAAGAGTATTTAACCCGGAAATTGTAAATACTACTGACGATAAAAAAGATAAGAGTATTGATGTATATCCAAACCCGGCCAATAATTTTATTATCATTTACAGCTATGCTGCAAACGCAGCCAGAAATATCGAACTGCATGATGCAACCGGCAAAATTGTAAAAAAGCAAAAGGCTGTTAACCTAACCACAAGAGTAGAAACAAATAACCTTGCGGCAGGTGTATATATTCTTAAAGTAACTGATACAACCGGTAAGGTAATACGAATAGAGAAGGTATTAATTCAGCATTAAAAAATAAAGTAACCATTCTATTTGCACCGCCTTCAATTTAGTTGAAGGCGGTTTTTTATTTGGAAGAAAAGTGCTGTTACATTAATAAGTACAAAAATTTATTATGGTGCACAGGCATTTGTTTTTCAATTAAACCCTGAAATGCTTCTGGATTTCGCAGTACATTTTTTGTACGAACTAAAAGCAATGCTCAACATCGTTGTGTCACTCACTTGTACCGCATACCAATGTGGTTCTTTTCTCACCGGATGTTGAAAAAAATATGAGCAAATATTTAATGGTAAAATAAGTTCCCATTTAGCAACAGAATATTTTATAAATTTTATGCATGTCTTCTATTTATGTTTACGATAGAATTGTAAAACAAAGTCGAGTTTTATTTTGGCTTTATACAAAGCAGGTAAAGTTCCACATTGGTATGCGGTACAAGAGGGCGATGCAACGATGCTCCTCATTGATTCCTGGCCGGGACAAATAAAAATAAAAAGAGAAATAAACCCCCGATGTGGTAACCATTGAATTAAACTATATTTAACCTCTTAAAAATTGAATACAATTCATCGCTATGTTAAGCAACAACGATATACTAAAAAAATTAAGGGTGGCACTTTCACTGCGCAATGAAGACATCATTAAAATACTTGAATTAGCAAATTTTAAAATCACCAAAGGTGCTTTGGGTGATCTTTTTAGAAACGAAGATCACCCTGGTTATGTAGAAGCCGGCGACCAGGTGCTGCGTAATTTTTTGAACGGATTAATTATTTACAAACGTGGTGTGCTTCCCAAGCCAAAAGAAAATTTAAAGGAAGAAGACAAGCCCGATGGAAGCAAGCCTGCAGAATAGAAAATAATTTTAAATGAGCCAACTCTTATTTAATAAACGTACTATAACGCCGTGGCTTAAACGCCATGCGGAATTAATTTGTTGGGTATTAGCTTTATTCACATTATTTTTTTTGAATACTGATACAGATGAAACTTCACTTTGTATATTTCGTTTTATGGGCTTTAACAATTGCCCGGGTTGTGGCCTTGGCCATGCTATTCATTGTGTATTGCACTTACAGTTTTCCCAATCATTTCATTACCATCCATTTGGCATACCTGCTGTCCTGATTATTTTATCCAGGGTAAAACATTTATCATTTTCAAAAAAAACAATCATTTATGAAGTCTGAATTAATTATGGCAATACCTGCGGTAGAACCTGATGAGCTTGCTTACCTGCAGGTGGTTACCCAGGATTTGAATGAAGATAAACTCCGGTTATTTATAACTATTTATAATGGAAAACGAAAAAGAACTGAAACGATATTACTGTGTTGCCTTCTTGGATTTATTGCCGCTGCAGGTATTCATAGATTTGTACTTGGTCAGATTGGTATGGGGTTGCTTTATTTTTTTACCGGAGGGCTTTGCCTTATCGGTACCATTGTAGATATCATCAATCATAAACAACTCACGTTTGAATATAACCAGCAAATGGCCAGTGAAACAATGAACATGATTAGATAAAATATTGTAGTAACCTTTTTTTAGGCAGTAGGTTACAACTTAACCAGGCGCAAAAATATCCACCATTTTTCATTCAATTTCACTTATAATTTATCAAGTTTCATATACCCAAGGTGTACCTGGTCCTTTTTAATTTCAGTGGCAGGCAGTAGAATAATGGTGAATTTATTTTTTATTGCCGGTGGAAGTATATCTCCGATTTCATACAGGTCATCTACATCAATTCCATATTTATCATCCACATGCGAATTTGCACCTGCGAAACCTGTGTGCCTGTAAAATGCTGTTTTTTTTGCCTGTGATATTGCTTCACCTTTATCGTTGCCGACTACAACTATTTTATAATGAAATTCTTCAAATTCATCCGCTTTGTAACCTCCGAGGTTTATAAAAAAAAGTTTGGGAGATGCAGGTTCTGCCGGCATTTGCTGCCGGGGATATATTTTAATTTCGTAACCATTTACCTGGCTTAACTCACACCAGGCATCCAAATGAATTTTTGATTTTGCTTCTGGCCAAAAGCTAATGATATCCGGAATTAATTGTTGTAAGTTTTCACCAATACCAAAGAATACATCATGTTGTTCTGTATTTCGGCCGGGTGGCTTACACCCTAATAAAACCATAAAAAGTTTATGTGAGGTTTCCATTATAAATGTTGTTTTATTACTACCATTTTTAATTTACCAGTTAACTAAAAATTGTTTTTGTTTAATAAATAATTAAAACCAAAAGATAATGCAAAACAATCTTTAACTGTATCTAAATTAAATATTGTAAATGAAAATACTGGTTATATAAATTTAGATATTCCATAATATTTACTGTATATTGTAATTACATAGAACCCCATTTACCTATACCCAACAGTAATGAAACTACATTTTAAAAGAATTAT
>JANMVB010000690.1:0-7245 GCA_031392305.1 Ferruginibacter sp. | reverse complement strand
CAACATTGTTTTCATTTTTGGGTTTGCGGTCCGTATGGGAATTGAACCCATTGCAGCAGATCGACAATCTGTTATGTTAGCCGTTACACCAACGGACCGGTCGTAATAAACGATGGTATAGCAGACTGGATTCGAACCAGTAGCCTCTCCGATCCAAGCGGAGTATCCAGCCAATTGGAATGCTGCTATATATTTTTAACTCCCCTTTAGGGGGTGAGGGTTTAAAGTAGCGCCCCTGCTGCATCTCACAGGGAGCGCTCTATTCCTCCTTCTGCACCTAATATTTTAGATGTTCAAAAACTTATTCTAACAATCGTTGAATCAACAGTATCTAAATGAAAAAGTGATCTGCTGGTTTTGTTCCCCCTTCAGGGGGTCAGGGGGCAAAAAAAAGCCCGGTCGTTTTATGTGACCGGGCTTCGTTATAGAGAAAGGCACTATACCTTCAACTGTTTACACCACGGTCGTATGTCTGGATACAGATTGCCCATCCTGCTATCAAAGCGATTGCAAATACTTAGCTTACTGTTAAACCAAAGTTTATGTAATGGATGGTTCGATATCGTTGTCATATTTTTAATTGAATGAAAGTTGTTTTTTAAATTTTTGGCATTAAAAAACCCCGAAATTTTTTCGGGGCTTCATTACTTAGTGTTGGTAAACTTTATGATTACGCACCCGAATAATTAGCACCGAAGCCTGCAAGGTCCACTATCGGACTAAAGGTGCTTTTTGATGTGATATGTAAATTATTGCGTTGCATGATATTTTATTTTGCGTTGCAAAGATGAAATTATTTTTCTCAATCTACCAAATTATTTTTTACATTTTTTTTCACACTGATAAAACACACTGCCCTGTAAGCTCGTGACAACAAGGATTTCAGGGCTTAATTATTTTTCACATTGTTGTATTCCTGTTCGCCTATTTCAATTTCACCATATTGGTTATTCATAATTACATTTTCAATTTCGATATGTTGATTGCGTTTACCAAAATTTTTAAATGTTTTAATACGGATAATTGACGGGTTAAAATTTGCCTGGTAATAACTTCCATAATAGTTTATGCATATTTTATAATTTCCATTTTTAGCCACGGCTGCCTCGTAAACCAATGGCCCTGCATGGTTGTAATTCCAGTTGCTGTTACCATAAATTATTTCACCATTAGCAGGTGTTGTTTTTTCGTTCGAAAGCAGTTTTTTTGTTGGTTCAGTTACCATCATCCTGGCAATATTTCCTTCGTTGCAATCAAGCACAATGCGCAATGCTGAGAGAGATGATTTTATCAGCGCTGCAGGTATCATAGAAATATCAAGCACAGTTTTATGGGCAAAAATAATCTCATTCATTTCGTACAGCATGATGGCTTTTATCTGCACGTTTTTCTGCTCCTGGCTTCCGGTATTCATTTTTATTGCAGCGTAAAAAATATCAACAGCCAGTTGGTAATTTCCCTGTTGATAATGTGCCCAGGCAAGGTCTTGTTGATATTGCATTTGCTGGTTGTTATCCATCGCTATTTGCTTGTAAATATTTATAGCTTCATTAAACATTTTCCAGCTCTCCAATATATACCCAATGGCTTGTTGTACCTGCACAGCACCATTTGCTACTTCTGCCGCATTCATCAATATTTCGAAGGCTTCATTCTCTAAACCATTTTGATAAAAGTGCTGTGCCATGTCAAAATAAAATACTGTTTCCGAAGCATGTGCCTCCTTTAATTTATTATAGATGATTAGTTTTTCTTTAACGGGTGTACCCTGTATTTCCTGAATGTAATCTTCATCCTCCATATCCTTAAGCCTATGACGTTTATTGCTATAGTAATAATTATTATAGCGCCACTTTTTGGAGTTAATTATTACTACTCCATTGGATGCCATTGAGCCATAAATTGCAGTGGCTTGTACACCTTGCAGTACCGAGATTTCCTGTATATTATTTACATTGATCAAGTCATTAATATTTCCTGAAACAGGCATGCCATCCAGCACATATAACGGCTCACGGTTTCCACTAAGTGTTGCCTGCCCCCTTAGCATAATACCAGATGCAGCACCAGGTGTACCTGTTTGTTGGGTAACCATTAGCCCTGGTACCCTACCTTGTAGCGCCTGCTCCACAGATAATGCATGGGTTAATTCTTTTGAACGGATATAAGTTACACTACCAGTCATATTGCTTTTTCTGATAGCACTGTAGCCAATTACCACCACCTCGTCTAAATTACTCGTGCCAGCTCCTAACATTTTAATTGCATTTGAATTTCCATCAACCATATCCTGCTGGACATTTGCATTTGAATTTTCATGCTTGTTTATTTGCTCAAACTCATCCCGGTTAAGTTTAATTGTAGCTACATCTTTACCAGGTGTCTTTATCCTTTCGTTGTAAACATTTACTACATCATTAACAATATTAAATTCATCTTGCTTTTTTAAGTTTTGCCGGTTAATCCTCGTGCTGGATTTTACATACTGCAACAGTTTACATTCTTCCTGTAAATCTTTGGGAGCTTCAATATTATATTTTATATAATCTTCTATGCGTTCCAAAACAATGTAAGCTGTGTTGGGCGTTACAATATTTTCTTCTAACCCAACATCCAATACCTTCTCCCAATCGTAACTACTGATTATTTTATCAAACTGTTTCAACATGGTTATGCGGTCAATCAATGTATCGCTGCAATTACCTTTGGCTGGTATAATAATTTGTTGAATACCTGTTTCAGCAGCGTTATTGCCATAATGAAAAAACAAAGTGTCAGCATCATTTTGCATTGTTCCGTTCATCAATATTGATTGATCAATACCGATTGGAAAAGATTGATCTGAAATAATTTTTCCACTGGATGAAGTAATATTTAATAACCAATTTTCAGATGTACTGCACATATCAATTGCCTTGCTAATTGTAATTGTATTTAAGTCAACAACCTTACCTCCAGTGGCCCCTGCCATCATTTTCATTGACTCAAAATCAGCATTGCAGGAACTGTTGATACAATACAATAACGAGCCATTTATAATTGGTTTTTTATTTCCATAAGTATTTTTGCCATCGGTAAATAGCATACACAAATCAGGGTTGTTATTTTTTATATTTATACACCCCAACTGAGTGGAGCCATCATACATTAAACTACGCAGGTAATGTTTCCACTTGTTATTACTGCCATCATTAAAATAAAAAACAGCCGTATCAAGAAGCTTGTAATTAAACGGTATGATGGTAATTTTTTTGATATGGTGCCAGGAAATAAACTGCTCCAGAAAGCCAATTTCAGTATTAATATTTCTGTTTTCAGCAGAGGCTGAAGCATCCCAAAAGACAGTTAATTGTGTTGGATTAATTTTAACTGATTTGGCAACAGTTGGTTGAAAACGTACCGCAAAATATTTTTGATTAGCAGTTGTTTTTGTGCAGAGAACAGTTTTGTTTAAAAGGGGAATAAAGAAGCCAATGGCGCTTTTTAAAGGAATATTTTCAGCCTCATATTTTAGGATATATTGCTCACCTGAATAGCTAAATTGTTTGCCCTCAATAATTCCGGTATGGCTTATGGGAAATGATTCTTTAGCGGTTGACTGTATGGATAAATGAAACCCTTTAACCGTATCGGGAACATTGACTGGGAGAAAATACTGAAGGTTACCGTTTTCAACAGTAAGCAATTGCTGAATAGTAAAAGTTATTTTTCGGCTACCCTTTGGCGGTACCGGGTATATGCGGAGGCTGTAATGGTCTTTATAATCCATGGAGAGCAGAGCAGGATCTATCCGTTTACCAACAATCCTGTTGTAAGCATTGGTTGCTTTCCACTTTTCTTCCAGCGTGCCATCCCGGTATTTACCATTTAACTCAAGTTGAAATGCTGTGATAACCTGTCCGGGCTTTAAAATAAATTGATGAAGTCCTTCAAGTTCCTGTTCATAAGGATTATAAAATTCCATTTCGATAAATGTTGTTGCCGTAAATGCACCACACTTTATATCGATTGTACAATTTTTTAATTGCATCTGGCGGTTCCATTTTTGCATTTGTTGCTGTGCTTGTAATTGAATACAAAGGACTGTGCAAAGGAGTAGTAAGATATTTCTCATAAGCTTTTTTTTAAGTTGATGCAGAGAAAATATGGATTACATAATAGCTTAGATTTTTTAAGCACATCGGTTATAACTAATACAAACTCTTTTAAAATAGTCTATGGATTTTCTCCTCTTGTTAATCAGCCTTATTTTACTGCAACCTATTTCTTACAGCCCCTGCCTCCCGAAGGGGGTCTGCAGAATATGATTACTAAATTTTGAGAGAATGAAGGATGTTGTTGGGGGTCATTTTATAACGTAGGTAAAGATCCACATTGGTATGCGGTACAAGTGAGTGACACAACGATGTTGAACAATGCATATTTGCCCGGACAAAAAAACCATTCTGAAAGAAGAAGCGAAAATTAAAATAACAGATTTAAAATGCTTTTTAAAATCTGAATCCGATTGAAATATACGGCAGGGCACCTTCTTTTGAAAACCCAACCACACCTTGTATCAATAAAAGCCTGGCTGGAATGATATAAATGCCACCTCCGTATGAATCGTGCCATTGTGTAGAATGCTCGCCGGAAGCCCACACCCGGCCCACATCATTAAAACCAATGAGGCCAACTGTGCCAGGTAAAATGTATGAATTGAAATCAAACAATTTTAACCTCAACTCAAGATTGTGGTAAAGTATAGCGTTGCCTGTAAAGCGGTTGGTATGAAAACCCCTCATACTTTGTGCGCCGCCCAGGCCCAACCTTTGAAAGAAAGCAGGATGGCCGGCAGTAGTACCAGTACCCACCCGGTTTGCAATAATCAAATTATTTTTTTTGCCGGTACCTGCGTACCAGCTAAAATCTGAAAGCAGTTTGGCATAACTATTTTTTGATCCACCAAGTTGTTGCATACCGGTTATAACAGTGTTCCAATAAAATCCTTTGGAGGGCAACACCTGGTCGTTCCGTGTATCAAAAATTAGCCCGGCAATAATACCTGTAAACACTTTATTGCCAAACACCTGTTGCAGCGGGTACTGTGTATCGAATTTATTTAAAAAGCGATTGTTGTTATTAATTGCGGCGGCTGTATAATATTGTGCGGCAAGGCCCGCATACACTGCGGTGTGTTTTGTAAGCTGATGCTTAAGTGTAATATCAGCATTGATAATATCGTACCGGCTGCGGTAATAATCCATGGCATTGTCGCTCTTGTTTATAAATTCTGTTTGGTTGCCAATGCCAAAAAAGTTACCTGTATTCCGGGGGCCTCTTGCCACTATATTTATGTTGAGATCGTTGTTGGAAAATACGTTTTTAAAGTCGCCGGAGTAATCGAAAACATACGATTTTCTGGCGGTGGCATAGTTGGCCATTAGCTGCTGTTTTTGTGCGTAAGGCTCTTTTCTAAAACCCTGCTTTTCTATTAAATAGCCAAGCTTAATTAATAACCCCTGGTCAATATTATAATTTGCCAGCACCAGCGGGCCTGCCCTGTCATATTTAAAACTTTGGTCGTTGTATGTGTTTACAACACTATCTTCAGATACCCTTATTTTAGCCTGGCTCCTAAGTGGCAATACATTGTCTCCACTTCGTTTATCATACACAAATAATTTTGATTTATTTTTAACACCAGGTGCAACCATAAAACTGTCTTTATCTGCTCCACCAACCATCCTGATTTTGATGGTGTTTTTTTTATCTCCCGACACTGAAAAAATATCTCTGCCATCAAAACCATACAGCCTTATTTCTTTGGTAATGCCCTCTAAAAAAACCCGGTGATAAATAATTTTATCTTTCGTTCCATCCTTTTTTATTTTATAAACGGTAAGCTCAACATTGCCTTCATTATTATAATTAAACTGGAACAATTCATGTTTATCAGATGCAGGTACTTCTACCACCTTAGCAATAAAACGATAGTATTCAATTGCCTTTTTTGGGAGTGATTCCCTTCTTGCTTTTAGCGTTGTGATTATTTTTTCGCCAGACAAAGCATAAATCGAATCGGGCAGCAAATGCAGTGCAACGTTGATAACGCTGTCAGTGATGCGATCCTGCAAATAGGCAACTTGTTCCTGCCAGTCTTGTTCGCTTAAGGCATTTAAAAAATAGCGGTCAAAGTAGCGGGCATTAAAATTAAACCCATTGATATCCCTTATATTATCATGAAAGCCCTGAAATTTCGACATCAGCCATTGGTGTGAAACTATCCACGGAAAAACACCCGACGTTTTGTAAAATACCTGGTCCCTGTCTCTTGGTATCGGCGTGTACATGGCCCCGTTATCTGTTACTTCTTTGTGCCAGCGCCACTGGTCCTCATGCCTGTCCCAATCGCCCAGTAGCATATCCAGCAACCTGGCCCTTAATACAATTTTTTGATCAATAGTGTTGTCGTTATCATTGCGCAACAACTTTTTAACCCGGGTAGTGTTTTCTGTGTGTGCTCCACCGGGCTCCCGCTCTTCAAATAAAAAAACAGCATTGCCAAAATCCTTTTTGTATTCCCTCAACATGCTGTCACTCGGTAAATAAATAATTTGTGGATTGGCGTGTAAAATATTAAGTGCATCTGCAAACACAGGCACGGTAAGCGATGCAAAGGGATGAGCAGTAGCTACCTGGTCCTGTAAAATATCTTTCACAACTGTAGGCCGCAGGTGTTCCGGCAAACCGTTTTCAGGATATTTTTGTATGGTGCGTATTACCCATTCTTTGCCGGTGGTATCCCTAAGCCTTAAAGATTTAGTTTGTAATCCGCCTCCCTTTTGCAAAATAGAAAGGCCGCCTTTTTCAGTGGGCAAATAAAGTACTTTTAATTTTACCGGCGCCGCCCAAAGTTTTCGGTAACTCTCGCCAAACCAAAAGCGGTGGGCCTTGCTAACCTTTTCATACCCGGGTTCCACAGCCACTATTACACTATCAGTTTGCAAAACATTTTGTGCCTGGTTGTTAAAAAAAGCAAATAAAAAAGTAACTGCCAGCAGGCTAAATTTTACAGGTTTTTTGCTGGCGTACATCGTTTGTTTTTTTGAGTAAGTTATTAGTTTTGTGATATTTTATTGCAACAGTAATTTAGTAAATTTCTGCTTCTGGTTATTATAATAAATTTCATTTTTATTTGTTGCTCCGGCTAAGAAGCCTTGGTCATCATCGTTGTGTCACTCCCTTGTACAGCATACCAATGTG
>JANMVB010000677.1:0-10603 GCA_031392305.1 Ferruginibacter sp. | reverse complement strand
GTACATAACTGGAACGATAAGCTGCCCACATTTGCCGCCTGGTACGATTATGCAAAGTACCCGGAGATGGCAAAAAAAGCATTGTTGGCTTCACCGGTTTCTTACATAAAAAACTGGAAGGCACCGGTATTACTTATTCATGGTGATGATGACAGGAACGTACCCTTTAGCGAATCAGTAAATTTTGCAGAGCTGTTGCGCAAGCAAAATGTAGTCGTAGAGCAATTGGTATTTGCCGATGAAGTACATTCTTTTTTATTATACAAAAACTGGGTAAAGGCGTATGAAGCTACTTTTGAATTTATAAACAGGCAACTGAAAATAAATACAAAGTAAATTTTTTGTCCGGGCTAAGAAGCTGTGTGGTACATCGTTGCGTCGCCCTCTTGTACTAAATACCTATGGGCAACTTTACCTGCAATATAGGGATGGCCGGTACATTATTAAAATCGACCAACAGCCTGTAACGTCAGTCGTTGGTCATGAGACCAACGGCGGCTGTGGGCCTCAGCCTCTTTGCCATTGAGCCGCTTTGGTCACAGCATCCACAGCATTAAATTAGCTAAGCACTAACTATCCCGGTGAGCCGCTGTTGGTCTCCTGACCAACAGCGTGTTCGTTGGCAAGAGGCACAATGGTGGCTACACATTATGCAGGTAAAGCTCCACATAGGTATGCGGTACAAGGGAGTGACACAACGATGTACCACACAACTACCTGGCCCGGACAAAAAATGTATTTATAAAATCCTGTTATAAGATATTCCTGTCTCCATTCAAAATAATTAATTAAAGCAGCCTTGTAAATTGTTATCCTTTATTTTATGCTATTTCAATATTTTCATGTTTTAAAAACCGCACTATGCCAAAATATTTTGTTTGTATTTTATTACTTATTGTCGCTGCCACTTGTGTTGCCCAGCCAAAGCTGGAAAAGCTTACGGTGGAAAAAATAATGCGTGACCCGAAGTGGATGGGCACTTCGCCCACTAATGTGCAATGGACACCGGATGGGCAATTGTTCTTTAACTGGAACCCGGATAAAGCGCCAGCCGATTCATTGTACATGATTACCACCATAAATAAAAAACCGGTTAAGGCAACTATACTACAACAACAAAATATGGTTGCTGCAAACAACATTGTTTATAACCTGGGCAGAACAGCTTATGTGTACGCTAAGCATGGCGATATTTTTTATGTGGACATAAAAACAGGAACAACACGCCGCATTGTTACCACAACAGATATTGAAACAAACCAGCAATTTTCTTTTAATGATACAAAGGTTGTGTATCGCCGCAACCTTAATTTATTTGCATGGGATATTGCTACCGGCGAAACCATACAACTAAGCAACCTGCAAACCGGCAAGGCACCTAAAGAAATAAATGACAGCAGCCTTAGCAAGCAGGAGCAATGGCTAAAAAATGATCAGCTAACAAACTTTGAAGTGCTAAAAACAAGAAAAGAAAAAAAGGACTCAACAGATAGTTACAACAAAGGAATAAAGCCAAAAGAATTGCGTAATATTTTTATTGATGATAAAATTGTACAGGGCCTTTCTATCAGTCCGGATGGCAGGTTCATTGGTTACAGGTTAACTAAGGCCAGTGAGAGCAAGCGTGTGATTGTGCCTGCTTTTGTTACCGAATCAGGCTTTACTACCGACATTGCCGGCCGTACCAAAGTTGGTGAAGTGCAGGGCATATCAGCGTTGTATATTTTTGATAGGGAAAGGGATACGGTGTTTTTGATAAAGGCAGACTCTACCCTTGCAGGCATAAAAGATTTGCCCGGTTATTTAAAAGATTATCCAAAGCAACTGGAAGAAAAAGCGAAAAAAGCGGCTATGCGTAACGTTTATTTTACCGGTCCCCACTGGTCGCCGAAGGGAAGCAATGCTGTGCTGGAGATATTTTCAGAAGATAATAAAGACAGGTGGCTGGTGCTTTGGAATACAACAACCCACCAATTAAAATTACTCGACCGCCAGCATGATGATGCCTGGATTGGCAGCCCCGGCATATTTAATTTTGGCGTTAATAGCTGGATAGACGAGCACACCTGCTGGTACCAGTCTGAAGTAAGCGGCTACTCACATCTATACACCATCAATGTAATTACCGGCGCAAAAAAAATACTTGACTCCGGCAAATACGAAATACAACAGGCGCAACTTTCCAACAACAAAAAATATTTTTATATCATCAGCAATGAAGTTCACCCGGGAGAAAAACAGTTTTATCGCATGTCCGTTGCCGATGGTAGTAAAGAACGTATCACTACTTTAACGGGCAACAACCAGGTAACCATTTCGCCGGATGAAAAAAATATTGCCATATTGTATTCTTATAGTAATCAGCCCTGGGAATTATTTTTACAGGAAAATAAAAGCGGAGCAAAAGCCACACAAATAACCAACAAAGCACAGAGCGATGAATTTAAATCTTACACCTGGCGAGACCCCGAATTGGTAACCATAACAGCAAGGGATGGCGCTAACGTTTACGGACGATTGTTTAAACCCACCGCCGGTTCTGCTTCCACAAAACCTGCCGTAATATTTGTACATGGCGCCGGGTATTTGCAAAATGCACATAAATGGTGGAGCAGTTATTTCAGGGAATACATGTTTCATAATTTGCTTGCAGATAATGGCTACCATGTATTGGATATTGACTACCGCGGCAGTGCCGGCTATGGCAGGGATTGGCGTACGGGCATCTATCGTTTTATGGGCGGAAAAGACCTGGACGACAATGTAGATGCAGCCGCTTACCTGGTAAAAAATTTCGGTGTTGATGCCAAACGTGTCGGCGTGTACGGAGGCTCTTACGGCGGATTTATAACACTGATGGCCATGTTTACAACACCGGGTGTATTTGCCGCAGGTGCTGCATTGCGGCCCGTTACAGATTGGGCCAATTACAACCACGGCTACACCTCCAATATTTTAAATGAGCCTTTTACCGACAGCATTGCCTACCATAAAAGCTCGCCGTATTATTATGCAGATGGATTAAAAGGGAGCCTGTTAATCTGCCACGGAATGGTGGACGTAAATGTACATTTTCAGGATGCAGTAAAACTTTCGCAACGCCTCATCGAACTCGGAAAAGACAACTGGGAAATGGCAGCCTACCCCATGGAAGATCATGGTTTTACAGAACCCTCAAGCTGGACAGATGAATACAAACGGATTTTTAAATTATTTGAAACGGAGCTGAAGAAATGATGTGTATTTAAAGGAGTGTAGTTTTATTATTGTCCGGGCAAAGAAGCATTGGGCAGCATTGTTGTGTCACTCACTTGTACGGCACACCTGTGGGGAACTTTGCCTGCAGAATTTGTAAAAGATTAAAAAATGGCTTTACGTAACAAAATAAAAAATAAACTTTCACCAAAGCCTTAAATTCAGTTGAGAAATGTTATTTGATGAAATTGAGAGTAAGCAAAAATGTTCGTATATATTTGAGTAAGCTGCAAGCTATCAACTATTAATTATATGAAAAGACCTTTATTATTAATTATTGGCCTTCTGACAGTTATTGCCATCATTAGTTGCTTTAATAGAAATAGAATAGTGAGGGAAACTTCAACAAATAAAACTTCACTTCTTTCTTCAGATGATATTCTCATAAAGAGATTTAAAGATACAGCACAAGCACATATTGACTATTTAATCGAATTTATGGGTGAACATGATAAAGGTGACACACTCTTCAGATACTTTATAAAGTCAAACTTTTTTGAGAATGGCTTTAATGAACATATGTGGTCCCAAGTTTACAAATTTGAAAATGGTTTTTTTATTGGAACATTGGGAAACGACCCAATACATATTAAGAAATTGAAATTTAATGATATGGTTAAAATTCCCAAACAGGATGTGGAGGACTGGATTTTACAGGACTTTTTGACAAACACACAAGTAGGGAGTTATTCGAGAGATTATTTGCATAAAACTTCACAATGAAGCATGCTAATGACGTGGTTCGTGTCACGAACCATCCGATTTAAATACTGGTTTCTATTTTAAAAATTTATCGCTCAGAGGTTCTTAAATTTTAACCTCAATAAATTGTTAACACCACCCAATCCCGGAAGCAGGCTGGCAACCCGTAAGCCATCGCTGTCATTATTATTATCCGCTGCATGGTTTAGTGAAATGCATGAAAAAATGGATGGGTTTACAGGCAGAAGATTCTCAAATGCTACCACATCACCAATCTGTAATCAGTTACAATTCCCCACATTCTATAACTGAAACTAAGTGTTTGGGCAAATACCATATATTGGTATATTTGTTTTTTAAATTTTATGTATGGCACGAAATACTTCGATTTTATTGGGAGGGCATTATGATGAATTTATTTCAAAGGAAGTTGCTTCTGGGCGTTATAGCTCGGCGAGTGAAGTAATCCGATCGGCGCTTCGGTTATTAGAAGACGAAGAAAAAAAGAAGAGGCTGCTGGCGAAGGCGCTTGTAATTGGAGAGAAAAGCCCCCGGGTAGAAAACTTTGATCCGAAGGTCCATCTTAAAAAATTGCATGAACGCTTAAAATGAAAAAACTACGATTAGAAATTCGTGAAGCGGCCTGCCAGGACCTGGAAAATATCTGGAACTATACGCTGGAAACATGGTCGTTAAAACAAGCTGATAAATATTACAATGACATAATTGAAGCAATTGAATTTCTTTGCACAGAGCCAACATCCGGCAAGTCCGCTGAACATTTAAGGAAAGGCTATAGATTTTTTAAAGTGAATGCACATTTAATTTTTTATATCACTACTGATGTTGAATTAGATGTTATCAGGATCCTTCATGCACAAATGGATATACCCAATAGAATAAAGGATTGACAAACTGTAACCAGGCATTAGCACAATAGCCGAAAGCCCCAAAATAAATGCCCCCGTTAAACGCTGTTACCGGGGGCTTTTGGTTATTGTTTGTTGACCGATGCTTTGAAGGATGCCACTGCGGCATTCAATGGCCACAATTATTATCTATCACATATTTACAAACTACCATTTTTCCACGCCTAATAATTTTTTGCCCAATTCATTTAGTTCAGCCCTGCCATATTTTGTTTGCTCCCATTTACGGGGGTCGCCGGGAAAAGCATAACCTTCAGGGGCAACACTATCTTTCCAGGAATTAACCCGCCATTGGCACAACGCTTCGTTGTCTTCTTCCGCAGGCATCATAGAAATATATTGGGCAATACGAACTTTATCGCTACTCATATTAGGGCGTATGCCGTGTGGTTGCAGGCTATTAAAAATCAACAAGTCACCAGCTTCCATTTTTACTTTTACAAATTCAAAACCTGTGGTATCAGGTTTAAAACGGTCACGGTCTTCAGGCTGTGTCAGTTTCCATGTATCGTAGGTACGAAACAATTCAGGGATACATTGAAAGCCACCCATATTTTCATCCGTTTGGTCTGCCAACGCCAACACTCCCTGTACATTAACAGGTTTTGTTTCGGGGTCGTAATCCCAATGAATAAAACCTTTTTGTTCAAAGCCCGGCTTTATTGGAAAGTTAAGGTTTGCCCTGTCAATGGTTACCCACAATTTTTCTGTTCCCCAAATATCTTTAAACGCATCATACACTTTTTGTGTCATGCGGTTGTTCCATAAATGTTGATTATTATACACTTCTACCATTCCGGTATTGGTCAATTCTTTCATCTTCATTTCTGCCCGTGGCGGTGCATACCAGGTGCCTGGATTTGTGGGATCTTTTTCTTCGAATTCCCATAAAAAATTTGCAGTGGCTAATGCCTGTTCCCGTGGTACTGCGTTTTTAATTACAATGTACCCGTTGGTCATCCAAAAATTCCAGTCGGCTTCACTTAACACATTAAGTGGCACACCGCTGCTGAGGTCGTTTAATTTAACAGCACTGCTTTTTGCTGTTGACGGATTGCCCGGAATATCTTTATGGGCATTACCAGGTTGCATGGTGGGTGTCATTGTTGGCACCATCGTTTTTTGTTCCATATAGCAATATTTAAAGTTTAAAAAATGAATCAGTTAATAACAGGCATTGCTGTTGGCTTTTACTACACCAGCCATTTTCATCTCTATGTTTGCAGCTTTTATTTTCGCTATCATTTCTTTTTGACAGCGAAGTATATTTAACTGCTAATGACGGCTGTGGAATTTTTGCAGGCAATAGATTTAAAGTGAAGTTTTGTTGTAGCATCGCAACCTGTTTTTGATAACACAAAAGTAGCGTTGCCGGTGATGGTTAATCAACATCTGCAATGGCAGATATTTGTACTGTATTGATATATTTTGGTACTTTTAAAAATAATGTTGCAAAATCAGCGCAAATGAAAGCAAAATTAGAATCCATCACCAGCGATAATGACAGTTCATTCAGAATATTACTTACACCCAATCTGAATGAAATATTTTATTGGCATTTTCATCCGGAGTATGAAATTGTTTATGTTGAAACGGAGAGTGGCTTTCGCCATATTGGCGACCATATTTCAAAATACGAGGGTAGCGATATTGCCTTAATCGGACCTAACATACCGCATTTGAATTTTGATTATGGCGTAAAGGCAACGGTGGACACTGTGGTGGTTCAGATGAAAGAAAATTTTTTAGGGCAGTACTTCTTTTCATTACCTGAAATAGCTGCCATAAAAACATTGTTTGAAAAAGCAAAAAGCGGTGTAGCTTTTTACGGCGAAACAAAAAAGTTAGCCGGTGAAAAATTAAAGCAATTAACAACGTTACCTCATTTTGAACAACTCATAACTCTATTGCAGGTATTTAATTTGTTGGCCCACAGCAGCGAAGTAGAAATGCTAAAAGCCAGGCCTGTTGCAAGTGCATCGGTATTAAAAGAACAGCAGCGGTTACAAAAAGTGTATCATTTTATTGAAGCCAATCATCAACATGAAATTAATGTAAACACTGTTGCAAAAATGTGCAACCTTACAACGGCTGCATTTTGCAGGTATTTTAAGAAATCAACGCACTACACTTTTACAGATTTTTTAAACCAGTTCCGGATAAATCAATCAAAAAAATTATTGTTGCAAAACAGGAACGTTACAGAAGCATGTTATGAAAGCGGCTTTGCAAACATTTCTTACTTTAATAAAACATTTAAAAAAGTTGCAGGAGAAAACCCTTCTGTTTTTAAAAAGAAACATTTTGTGGAGTAATTATACAGCCTCAAATGATGAACTTAAAAAACACCTAATCTAAAAAATAAAAAGTTGAAGAAACCTATCTCCCTGTTATTTGTAGCACTCTTTTTATTTGCTTGCAACTCCAATAAATATGAGCGTTCAGCAGAGGCATTTTATATGCCTGCAGAATGGGAAACACATGATGCCATTTGGCTCGGTTGGGAAAAAGACAGTTTGCGTGGCTATTATCCTGCCATTGCCAAAATCATCAAAACAATTTCACCCAACGTTACGGTAAAAATTGCTTTCAATTCAGACAGTTTATTGCAAAAGGCAAAAGCTTATCTTATTTCACAGGGAGTTGATACCACCATGTATAAATCCTACATCATGCCTGGCGATCGTTATTGGATCCGTGACCATGGTGCTGCTTTTTTGGTAAACGGAAAGGGAGAATTGGGGGTGGCAGATTTTGCATGGAATAGTTATGGCTACCCGGGATTTTTAAAACTAAAATATAATGGCAATGCAGACAGCGTTAACAATTACCTGAATCTGCGTAAAGAAATACGTATGAAAACCGCTTCGGTTGACAGCCAGATGGCTGTTGCCGAAGGAGCAAAAATTTTAAAAACAAGTGTTGTGCATGAAGGTGGGGCCATTGAAGTAAATGGAAAGGGAACATTGATTTTATGTGAGGCAACGGTTTTTCAAAGAAACCCTGAACTCACAAAAGAATATATGGAAACAGAATTTAAAAGGGTATTAGGAGTTTCCAACATTATTTGGATGAAGAAGGGATTGGCAGATGATCCTCAATATTTTTTCCGGAGGATAGCGGGCAAATATATAGGCGGTGGCACCGGCGGACATACCGATGAGTTTGTTCGCTTTGCTAATGCCAACACCATCATGCTTGCCTGGGTTGATGAAAAAGAAAAAGACCTGAACACTATCAACAAAATGAATTATGAACGTATGAGTGAGAATTATAAAATTCTTCAACAGGCAACTGACCAGGATGGACAACCATTTAGCATTATTAAAATACCGTTGCCCGATTTAATTGTAAAAAAAGTATTGGCAAGAGAAAAAATTGATTCAACTGAAGTAACAATGGATGTTGAAGTAAAAAGTTTTATTCCTGCTGAAGCACCCAAAGCAGGTGATTCTTTACTAAGAGTGCCTGCCAGTAGCTACATGAATTATTTAGTAACGAATGGGCTGGTGCTATTACCTGCTTACACTGAAATGGGCTCATCAAAATATAAAGAAGAACAGGTAAGAAAGATTTTCGGGGAACAATTTCCCGGAAGAAAAATTGTGTTCATTGATGCAATGATGCAAAACTGGAGTGGTGGCGGTATTCATTGTAGCACACAACAACAGGCGAAAAAAAAGAAATAAGAAGATCGAAAAATATTTGTTACTAACCTCACCAAACAAAAGTACCCACCGCACCCGCAGGTAAACTTGTTGTAACCCATTTATTGTTGAAACGGATATTGAATATTTGATCTGATACCCCATCGTTTTCCACGATCAGCACTTTTTTACCTGAAGGTGTTTTAAAAGCTACATTTTGTAAATTGCCGGTGATATTACTGCCAATGCGGATAGAACCTGCAGGAACAAATTTTGATGCATGCGCAATGATGTAATAACTAACATTTCTTTTCACCGTAGTTCCGATAGTAAGTGCTCCCTTGCATTGTGTACATCCACCGGTTGTGTAGGGCCCAAAGGTTGGGTCATTGGCAAGGTTCCATTCCAGGGCTATTTTGCCC
Organism: Ferruginibacter sp.; assembly: GCA_031392305.1. Taxonomy (GTDB): domain Bacteria; phylum Bacteroidota; class Bacteroidia; order Chitinophagales; family Chitinophagaceae; genus Ferruginibacter. Next base: position 1,648 of record JANMVB010000677.1, on the reverse strand, counting down.
CAGTTGCGCATAGAGCCGATTACCACATTTTTTAAATGCCATTTAAGGTCGCCGTCAAAAGCGCCGGCAGAACTTGTCCACTGCTCCGTAAAATAAACATGCTTATTGGGGTAAGCATCATGTAATTTCGATAAGGCGCTGATATCACCGGCGTACAGATGAAAAGCGGATCCATCAACAAAGGCGGCGGCAGCGGCATCCGCTAAAACCGTAAGGGGATAATCAGGACGATCGCAGTTATGGTCATACGCAATTATTTTTGTTGTAATGCCGGCTGCCTGGAATGCAGGACCAAGGTTTTTTTTTATAAAATCCCGTTGCTGTTCCGCCAACATCAACAAGCTGGGATTATTGCCGGGGTGTAAAGGTTCATTTTGCGGGGTAACCGCATCAATTGTAATACCTTCTGCTTTCATCTGTTGTATATATTTAACAAAGTAGCGGGCATAGGCATCATAATACTGAGGTTGCAAACTTCCTCCTTTTGAACTGCCATTATCCTTCATCCATACCGGTGGAGACCATGGGGAACCTAAAATTTTAATAGATGGATTGATCAATAGAATTTCCTTTAGCAATGGTATCACATCTGCCTTATCCGGGTTAAGGCTAAAATTTGCAAGTGTGGGATCGGTTTGCCCTGCAGGCATATCATCATAGGTAAAAACTGCAGCATTTAAATCAGAGGCGCCAATACTTAACCGCAAATAACTAATGCCAATAGAATGAGGGGCGCTACCAAATAACTCATTTAACAAGCTTGCTTTATCTGCAGCACCCAAACGGTTAATTACATAAGCGCTACCTCCCGTTAACGTGTAGCCGAATCCATCTACCGTTTGATAGGTTTGGGTAGAATCTACTTCAATAGTTGAGCTGGAATTGGCAATCGTACCAAATGAAAGTACTGTTGATTGTTTAGAAAGTAATACAGTTGAATCGCCCCTGGTAAGCCAGAAATCTACCTCATTGGCAGCCACCACAGGTAGGGCCGGGCCTGGGGAGGCAGCTATACCCCGACCTGTTGGCAGTTTTTTTGCCACATGACAGAAGAAGGGTGATGAAGCAGCCAATACAAATTGCGAATAGCTTTTTTTTATACAGCATAATAAAGAGATTGATAAGACAATGTTGAATTTGAACCGGTGTTTAAGCCGGTAAAATGATTTTATTATAATTTTCAGGCAACAATAACCGTCAGGCAATTTATCACAAATGCTGATAAAAAAATGTTTTAAAATAAAGCGAAAGATCTTGCACAAATCCTTCTTCTAAACAACGTCTCCCAACGAGCCTCAGCGTGGCCGTGGAAGTTGCGCCATTCGCTGAGTGTAACATTATCATAAACCAACACTGTTTATTATTTTGTCATCAAGCATTCAAAAAATATATCTTCCGGAAGTGGTTTATTTTATCTGTAAGCAGTAAGCAAAAACATCAACGCCCCCGCTCAGGCTTAGGCTTGTTAGGAGACGTTGGCGGGAAGAGACACAAATCACTTTTTCAATGGTGCTATCAAATACTACTGCTGGTATTGTAAACCGGGAGTTAGTAAAAACTTTCTTTTATATTTTGTTTCCCTGGCTGGTATTAATCCTGACTAATAAATATCCGGGACCGGTGTACCACCTGTAGGAAATGAATAATC
>JANMVB010000326.1:0-6673 GCA_031392305.1 Ferruginibacter sp. | reverse complement strand
TGATTTGCACAATGTGTTGCGCTCACAAATTCTTTGTTCATTTTTAAGGTTAACAACCCATTCAATTGTTTCCATTAATAAAGGAAGAAAAGAAAAAAAATTACTTACCCGCAAGGAGGAGAAAATTTTGGTTCATCTCACTACAATGCATGAACGTTATGCAACGGTATTTAGAAATATTGGTCTTGCTACAAACCTCGAAACCCAGCCTGGGTTTTATAAGAAAAAGCAAATCCCCCCGGCTTTACAGGCAGTGTTTTCTTCAGGTAAAAAAGTAATTGGCATAGCGCCGTTTGCACAATATCACGAAAAAATGTATCCCCTGCAAAGGATGAAACTGGTGGCAGAGAAACTGGCTGCTGAAAATAATATAATTCTTTTATTGGGCGCTGCCGGAAATGAGGCCGCTATTTTACAGCAATGGGAAGAAGATATTTTTTCAGTGTTCAATATTGCGGGAAGGTATTCATTTACGGATGAGCTTTCTATCATCAGCAACTTAAATGTAATGGTAAGTATGGATTCGGCCAATATGCACCTGGCTTCGCTGTACAATGTACCGGTAGTAAGTGTTTGGGGTGCCACACATCTCTTTGCAGGTTTCTATGGTTGGGCGCAGGATGAAGGAAATATTGTACAAATCAGTCTCGATTGTCGCCCCTGTTCAGTATTTGGAAATAAGCCTTGTTTCCGGGGCGACCATGCCTGCATGAACCGCATTAGTGAAGATATGATACTTCAAAAAGTGCTTCACTTAATTTCCTGAACACTTTATTGAATTGAAGGTAAAAATGAATTGTTCGTCCTGCAATCCATAATAACCAATAGCTGTAATTTCTTTAGCAATTCCACATTCACGAAGCATTCATTATTGCACATTTATCCATTCACTCAAATGAGTTAATTTCGGCTCCTGTAAAAAAAAGGGAAAGATGCAAAAAATATCCATTGCCATACATGGCGGCGCCGGTACAATTTTAAAATCAGCGATGACGCCGGAATTAGAAAAACAATACCTCTCAGGATTGAATGAAGCCCTCGCTACAGGGTATGCTGTGTTGGAAAAAGGGGGTTCTTCGGTCAATGCGGTAATGGAAGCTGTGGTAAAATTAGAAGACAACATCTTGTTCAATGCAGGCCGTGGCTCAGTATTTACAAAAACAGGTGTGCAGGAAATGGACGCAGCAATTATGGAAGGAAATACCCTGGAAGCCGGTGCAGTAGCAGGTGTTCGTAATATCCGAAATCCGATACAACTTGCCATGGAAGTAATGCGCAACAGCGACCATGTTTTTTTAAGCGGGAATGGTGCAAATGATTTTGCACTAAAACAGGGTATTAAATCTGAGCCCGATCAGTATTTTTTTTCTCAATTCCGTTTTGATCAGTGGAAACAGATGAGCGGTAGAGATGACTACGCATTGGATCATTCGCAGCAAAAAGAAGAAGACCCGGTGAAGGATAAAAAATTTGGTACCGTGGGTGCTGTAGCCTGTGATATAAATGGTGACATAGCAGCAGCAACCAGCACGGGTGGCATGACGAACAAAAAATTCGGACGCATTGGCGACACGCCACTTATTGGTATTGGTACCTATGCCAACAATAAAACCTGCGCCATCAGTTGTACCGGCCATGGTGAACCGTTTATTAAAGCTGTAGCTGCCTACGATGTTAGTTGCCTGATGGAATATAAAGGCATGAGTTTATTGCTTGCTATGGACTATGTGGTAAATAGTAAATTGCCATTATTAGATGGAGAGGGCGGTATGATTGGCGTAGATGCCGCTGGAAATATCGCCTTACTGTTTAACAGTGCCGGTATGTACCGTGGCGGCAAAAGCAGTGACGGAAAAAATTTCGTAAGTATATATAATACCTGAATTTTGCATGGCCGATATCGTCCCTGGCAAAGCTTCCCTACGCCAATTCTCCTTTAAGAAACGGTGGTATCTTATTGTTGCTGAAATATTTATAAATTTGTGTAATGAAAAAATATGCAGTTATAGTTGCCGGCGGAAGTGGCAGCAGAATGAACAGTAATTTGCCTAAACAATTTTTGTTGTTGAATGGCAAACCTGTATTGTATTATACCATTGATACTTTTTTAAAATCATACAACGACCTGCAAATTATACTTGTTTTACCGGCAGATCATGTGGCTGCGGGGCAGGAAATTATTGACGCTTTTTTTGACTACGAGCGCATACGCATTACAGAAGGGGGCCGCACAAGGTTTCATTCAGTACAGAATGGGTTGCAGTTAATTACAGAGGAAAGCATCATATTTGTACACGATGGCGTGCGTTGTTTGCTGAGTACAGAATTAATTCACCGATGCTACCAAGCTGCTGTAGAACTGGGTTCTGCCATCCCCGTCATTGATTCAAAGGATAGCATCCGCATGATAACCGAAGATGGAAATGAAGCTCTTGACCGCAGTAAAATAAAGCTGGTTCAAACACCACAAACTTTTCATAGCAAGATATTGCTACCCGCCTACAAAATAGATTATAAAGATAAATTTACCGATGAGGCAATGGTGGTAGAAGCCTTTGGCTTAAAAGTGCTGTTGGTAGATGGAGAGGAGGGCAATATTAAAATCACCCGCCCTGTAGATCTTAAAGTAGCTGAAGGAATGATAAAACCTGAAAAAATAAAAACTGCTCCCACTTCTGAAAGTGGAATCAAAGGGAAATAACGCCTCATAATTATTTAAAAAATCTTCTGGTAAATAAATACAAAATTTTTTGTCCTGGCTAAAAAGCTATGTGGAACATCGTTGCATCGCCCTCTTGTACATTTTTAGCCATGTGGTACTTTCATTAACTGCTATAAAAAAGTTTACACCTTTTTTAAAACGTGTAAACTTTATCCACATTAAAAAAATATTCCACACAACCCCGAAGGGGTTCAATTTGCATAACCCTGGGTGCAACCCAAGGTATAAACTGCATACAACCAGGCTACACACATACTGAAAATCATTTCTTAAACAACTTCAAAATTTTAGGCAGCCTGTTCAATTTTATACCAGCATATTTTTCTTCTGTTGCGCCAAAGCTGCTGTAAAAAAAAGCCAGGTTCCTGATATCACTTCCTTCAAAATCAAGCATCAGTTCCTTACCGGCATAATCCTTTATAAATTCATTGATCAGTGCATGCGAAGCGCCAATCGTTTTCCCATTGGGGTGGTTACCCACTAAAATATAATAAACCCTTTTATGTGAAAACAAAAGCACACAGGAAGCAACCAGTTGTTGACTGCTAGCAAACACTCCATAAGTGATTGCCAGCCCACGGGCATGCAACTGTTTGTATAATTTTTTAAAATGATGATAGTCATCCGCTTTAAAAGGCGCATAATTTTTTGATTGTTCAATTGCCAATGCAATCACCTCATCCACTGAAATATCTTTTTTAATAACACAATTTAGTTGTGCCGCTTTCTTCACATTTCTTTTCACGTTTTCCCGAAAGCCAGCATAAATAGCTTCATAAGCATTATTCAAGGCCAATACATAATTCATTCTTTCGTACAGGTCAAAATCCGCCAAGGCAAAGCGGTTACCATGGTTCAGATAAATATCCCAGTATTTAAATTTTGCCGGGATGGCTTTTAAAAAGTTCGATAATAGGTCCGCAGAAATATCATTGCCAAAAACTCCCAGGCTGGCAGTAGCAAAAGGCTGGTACAAATAAACGATGCCATATTTTTTATTGAAGGTAAGCGGCATCACCGCACTGTAGTCATCCAGTACAATTGCATCCCAGTTGGCTGCCATATTATCTAAATAAAAAGAATAGCCATAGATTAAACCATTACCGGCAGTGGAGATACAGTGGTCCCATTTATTTTTATTGATTAATTGATATGGAAGATATTGAAGGGGCACTAAAAGGGAATTTGCGGAAAGAGTTTCTTCATAGTTATAGTTTGTATATCTATGCTGAAAGAAATATTTTTCAGAAATCTTTTTTCTGTAATGGTCGATTTAAAATAATCCCGGTAAACCTTGCTGTATAAAATGGGCACATAAATATTAACAGTATTTGCAAAAAGCGATAATTGTAAACCAGCATCGTAAATAATCCGGCCGGTGCCTGAATTTTGTTTCCAGGCTTCAGCATACGTGCCAATGTCAACGAATAATTTGAGTGGTATTTTTATGGGCAACACCTGCAATGGATTAAGTGATGTTGGAATGCTGGTGGTAAAGTTAGCTGCTGCCAGCCAGTCATCTGTGCGGCCTATTTTACTGCTCAGCAAATCTGTACGCACTTTAAAAAATCCATCCCTTTGCATGATCTGCTGCGACGCATATTTTTCAAATTCATTTCTTCCAATATAATAATTGCTGTAGGTGTAATCTTCATAACCTTTTGGCCCCGTCATGTTAAGGTGATAACGGTCTGTCTCAAATTGTTTCAGGTAAGTTTTATCCCCGAGATAAAAGAATTTGCCGGCAAACACCCGTACGTTCATTCCGCCTTCTTTGGCATAATTAAAATAATAATTTCCGGTAAGGGCAAGCCTTGCAAAGCCATCTCCCTGCTCCAGTTGGGCTTCGGTTTTGTAAGGATAAAGTACACGGTTATTTTCAACTACAAACTTCAATTGGTTTACATACCTGCCGGCAAAAGGGTAGGTGATGGTTTCTATTTGAGTGCCGGTATCCCTTGTAAATCTAAGCCCTTGTTCTCTTATGAAAAAAGTTTTCCATTGCAGGTATTTGCTAAGCTGGCTTCGGGGGTCTTTATTTGCAAAAGCAAATTTTATGGAAGGCACTATTTTACTAAATCGTAAATATTTTACGTTGGCAACAGAGTCAGTAAACGAATCGCCGCTAAAGCTGGCGCCTGATAAAGACAGTTCAACCTTTTGGCCGTTATTGCCGGGGAACAAGGTATAGCTAATCCTCCCTAACCCATTTAATTGCTTACTACCCGTGGCATACAAGGGGGCAATAATAAACTGAAATTTCTCCGCAGGTAATGTATAATTATGCAGCAGGCCACCAATCATTATTTTATCATACAGGTTAAACCCAACGGCAGGTGCAGCAAAAATATAATGGTGCTTATCGGTATCTTTAAGATTAAAGAACGAAGAAAATTTAAGATCTTTTTTTAGGTGTTTGTTTTCAAGGTCATCTTTCATTGTAAGTAAGGCAAATTCTTTATCCATATTTTTCCCGCTAACATCTTCAATCACTCTTTTAAAATCCTCCGGGTAGGGATGTTTAAATTTCCAGCGATGATAAAATTCATGCATGCAGCTATCAAACATTTCAGTGCCCAGCGAACGCTCCAGTAACTCCATCCATTTGCCGGTTTTGTAATAAGCAATCAATCCGTAATTAAATTCGCTAAACTTATCTGAGGTAGTTTCTATCGGCTGATCTTTCTTACTGCCAGTCATCATGCTTAGCCCAACTGCACCCACGTCAGCCGGTATGCGGTTTTCAAAAAAGCCTGGCTTTTCATTTTTATCTTTTATGATATTACTGCCTGTGCTCGTGTACCGGTTATCATAATATTGATTGATGCCTTCATCCATCCATGGATGATCTCTTTCATTACTGGCAAGTATCCCGTAGTTCCAGTTGTGGCCAACTTCATGTTCAATGGTATGCTCCAATTGCTCCTCCGTTTTAGATGGAGGGATAGATGTGATGGTTGGATACTCCATGCCGCCTGCAATTCCTGTTGCTGCTTCAACTGCCGTAGCCGTATTGTAGGGGTATTCACCCAGCCAATTGCTTCTGGTGATAACAGATTGTTTTATAAACCGGATACTGTTTTTCCAAACTGCATTTCCTTCGGGCTTGTTTTTAAAGAAGGCAGCTACCTGTATTATCCTTCCTGATGAAAGTTCTAAAGTGTCTTGCCTTACCACAAAACGTTTATCAGCAAACCAGGCAAAATCATGTACATTATTCTGTACGTAATGCAAGGTTTTTTGTTCCCTTGATGATACAGGAAATTCGGGTTCTTCTTCTTTTATTTTTTTATTAGCTGCCTGTTTTTTTACCGGGGCATCGTCATAAATGATACGGGTAGCCGCTTTTTGCTGCAGCCATTTTTTCTCATCTTCATCCTGCAATTCACCGGTGGCGGCCACGAGGTAGTTTTTGGGAAGTGTTAGCTGTACTTCATAATTACCGAACTCACTGTAAAATTCTCCCTGTTCTAAATAGGGCATGGGGTGCCAGCCTTTGTAATCGTACACTGCTGGTTTGGGATACCACTGTGTGGCCTGGTACGACTGCCCCACATGTCCACCCCTGGAAAAATTATGAGGCAGTTGCACATGAAATGGCGTCTGGATTTTAATACTGTTTTTGGGAGCCAGCGCTTGTGGTAAAATAAGTTTTATAATATCCTGGTGCTGGGGATGATCTGTTGTGTTGGCAATTGTGCCGTTCACTTTAAAATTGAGCCGGTTGATATAACCCCGCTGATCGCTGTTGCTAAAGTAAAAATCTGTTCTGCCATTTTCAAGCAACTGATCGCTGAAGGCAGTGCGGTCGTTTTTATATGCATTGGGCCACACATGTAACCAGATAAAATATAAAGTATCGGGTGAGTTATTGTAGTAGTCCATCTTTACAAAACCATCCAGTGTATGACTGATGTCGTTGAGGGTAACATCTATTTTATAATTTACCTG
>JANMVB010000583.1:0-2896 GCA_031392305.1 Ferruginibacter sp. | reverse complement strand
CTTTGGCATAATAATAATAACTAAAGCTGGCAGGTATAAAGCCAACCCCGGGAAAATCAACGCCGGTTTCAAGGCTCACTACAATTATGTCGTTGAAACTAAAAGTGCCCACATTTCTGCTGTTGGGTTTTGATTCAATTTTAAAATTCTGTACTACAGTTTGCCCAAACGGGTTGGTAATATTATCCGTCCAGGTAGTGCCAATAGCAGCATTGGCCTTTATCAAAGTTGCCTGGTATTTTTGTAAAACATTGCCGTTGTTAGAAACCTGCTGATAGGCCACCACATTGGTTTCTCCGTTGGTGCAATTATAAAAAGATACACCGCTGGTGGCAGTAATTTTCTGATAAATTTTTGCATCAATGGTCGTATCAACAGAGCTTAGCAGATCCACCGTTCTTATTGATGCCATGCCGCTGGTAGTATCATAAAAAGAAAATTTAATACCTGCACACATTGGAACATAGATACAAGTTTTACAGTTGGTGTTATTTACAGGAGGTGTAGTTCCTCCGGTACATGTTACAGAAAATTTGCAGCCCCCGGTGCCCAATGTAAAATCAAACGGGCCGCCAGCAATAGGAGTACCTGAGGCTTTAAAAATAATTGTTTGTAAGCCAGTTACAGTAAATGTGCCCGTTGCAGCAAATGTGATCCCGTTAGCCGAACTGCTGGTGATGGTATAGGTTCCCGGAGTTGTTACCGTAACCTGTGCAGCAATTGAATGAGTGGTATCCAATAAAACTCCAGCCTGGAATGTACCCCTGATCAATGGTGTTGTACAATTTCCCGGTGCTCCTGAAAATGTATATACTGCGGTACCTGTTGAAGTGCCACCGGTATTAGCATTAATAAAAGAAAGTTCTTTTTGACAGGCAGAAAAAATGAAAAGAATGGAAATAAAGGCAATGAATGAGTAAAATTTAGTTGTCATGAGGTTGCGTTAAATGAATGAAATAAAATCTACAGCAAATTTTTTTCGATGGACAAATATAGGAGTTGTTTATTACTGGAAAAATTTGAATGAAGAAATAAATAAAGTCTGATAAGGTTGCTGTTTGTAGAATTGTAATATTAATGTCTGAAAATCAATAGTTAGAATTTAGCCTATAATTAATATTATGTTAAACAGGTGTTCAGTACTATTCTTCACTCCCACGTTTTGTGGTTTTCTTTGCCTACGCTCGCAGTTATACCAAATTGCGTTGTGTGGGAAAATTATTTTTCAGGTATCCATTCTACTTTGCCTCGCCTGTATATGTACCGTTTTGTGGAGCTACCTTGTTCACCAAAAATTATGTACTGGTTTCTATTCCCTGAAAGATTAAGGGCTATTGGTTTTTTAGGATAAACCGCTCTCTCATAAATTAAGTACATCCCAACATTAAATATTTTATCATTAACATTCATTTTATCAGCTGGCTCCATCGGCCCCATACCTTCCTCAACTATATTTAGATTTTTTGATTTATTCGAAATATCTGTAGCGAAAAAAGGCCTGACCCATGCGCCCTCCTTTGGAGAAATGTAAAGGCTATCTTTACTTACCCGAAAATTATAATTTATTGAGTCTGGTAAAATATTCGTAATATTTACCGGTGAAATAGTAGGCAACACTAAAGGAGGATTTAATGGGCTTTCTTTTACTTGCGAGTACGAATTATAGATATTCTGATTAACTATTCTTGCTTTATTCCCTTCCCTTGAAATTCCAACACTGTCCTTAAGGTATGTTTGAAAATATGCGTTACTCACACTGTCAGCCCTTCTCTGATCCAATAACTCTTTCATATTAGAACTCAAATTTCCAGTAATCTCCGAGTTTTCGGACGCTTGATAAATCGAAAACCCCATAATAATGATTAAAATTCCGCCAACTAAATAGTGTTTAGGTTTTATCCCTTCCTTAATTGAAGGTAGAGCATACAAGGCAACGATGAAGGCGCAAATAGATGGCGCTATATCAAGGAAGAAGTTCATTCTTTTTATTATCTTTTTTAATAGCCATACGCATATATATATAGCTCCTGCGTATAGCCCAATGGCAAAAGATAATAAAATTACAGGTAATAAAAGTTTAAATGTATACAACTTGTCATAGTGCGATGGTGTTTGTAACGGCGGTTAAAATAAAGGTTTTGACCGGGTATCTAGAAAAGATAATAATGGAAAGTACATTTTCAGCTATGATTATGTTTATTATTCAGATTTAACCGTTTAAGAATAATGTAGGAAATGCTCCCCATTGGTATGCAGTACAAGTGAGTGACACAACAATGCTTAATTGAAAAACAAATGTCTGTAAACAAAAAAGCTGCACCATAAATATATGGTACAGCTTTAATTTTTTATTGCCGCTAAAACTTACTTAATATTCATTTTCAATAGTTTCAGTAAAAAAATCCCTTACGAATTACAAATCATTTCCACCGTTTCTTCTTCTACTTTTTGCTGGGTGGCTTTGTACCGGATGATCCTGCCACCGATCATTAGAATACAAAAACTAAGTATAGAACAGCCGGCCATTACGCCTGTCATGGGTAGCGTGGTGCCATTGGCCAATAAACTTACAATGGCAGAGGTGAGCGCACCAATACCCATTTGCAAACCACCCATTAATGCAGAAGCACTGCCGGCATTTTTTGTAAAAGGTGCCATTGAAAGTGCCGATGAATTTGGAAAGGTAAAACCCTGGCAACTGAGAAATGCAATGATCAGCAATACTGTACCCGTTATTCCAATCCATCCATTGTAAGAGCATATAAAAAGGGTGATGCCTGTGAGGCCCTGGCAAAATAATGCAACAGGGATAATTTGTTCGCTTTTATATTCTCTGAGCAGTAAACTGTTGATTTGGCTTGATATAATTAATCCTGCTGCAATCAATGCAAATATC
>JANMVB010000499.1:0-2243 GCA_031392305.1 Ferruginibacter sp. | reverse complement strand
TCGCTCAATGAAATGGAAACAACCGGTGGCGAACCGGATGTTGTTGGCTATGATAAAAAAACAGGCGGGTACATTTTTTATGATTGTTCTGCAGAAAGCCCGAAAGGCCGCAGGAGTATTTGTTACGATCATGAAGCATTGGAGAAAAGGAAAGAAAACAAACCAGCAAATAGCGCTGTTGAAATGGCAAACGAAATGGGTATTGAATTGTTAACGGAAGAACAATACCGGGAATTGCAATCTCTCCAAAAGGCAGGAGAAAATTTCGATACCAAAACCTCCAGCTGGATAAAAACACCGGCAGCTATTAGAAAATTGGGTGGCGCCCTCTTTTGTGATTACCGATATGGCACTGTATTCGTGTATCACAATGGCGCAGATTCTTACTATGCTGCCAGGGGCTTTCGTGGTTCGCTATTGGTATAATATTTAGCAGCCAAAGTGAGGTAGCAATTTTTAAAAATCGATAAAGAAATAATAAATGTCAGTCAAAGAAATACTTGCAGAACTTAAAGCACTTGGTAACGAAAAAATGAAGGTACATAATACCAAACATGGTGCCGGGCAAAATCAGTTTGGTGTAATGATGGGTGATATAAGGGCATTGGCTAAAAAAATAAAGACCAATCATTCCTTGGCATTGGAGCTTTGGGATACGGAAAATATTGATGCCCGGTTTTTGGCAACTTTAATTATTAAGCCTGAAAAATTATCACAGGATGATTTAAACAGGATGGTAAAATCTGAAAAGTATGTTCACGTTGCTGATTGGTTATATGCTTATGTAATAAAAATTCATCCTGATAAAGATGCGTTACGAAAAGAGTGGATGAAGTCGAAAGATGCCATGTGTGCCCGTGCAGGATGGAGTTTAACAAGCGGGTGTGTAACCAGGGACCCGGATGCACTTGACCTGCCAGCCATTCTTGATAGAATTGAAACTGAAATGGCAGGTGCAAAACCCGAAGTACAATGGACGATGAATACAACCCTTGCACAGATTGGTATTAACTTTCCGCAATATCGTAAACGTGCCATTGCAATTGCAGAAAAGTTAGGAATCTACAGAGATTACCCTGTATCCAAAGGTTGTACTTCACCATTTGCACCGATATGGATTAATGAAATGGTAAGCAGGCAAAATAAAAAATAGTGGTTTTATCACTTTATTTTCAACGCATAATAAATGACTAATTAAAATGAATGCTGCCGTTGATTTTTATTTTACTAAAGCCAAAAACTGGCAGGAAGAAATCACGAAATTGAGAACGATCGTTCTCGGTTGTGGGCTTACTGAAGAATTGAAATGGGGTACTCCCTGCTACACATTTCAACATGCCAACATTGTATTGATCCATGTATTTAAAGAATACTGTGCGTTATTGTTTTTCAAAGGTTCCTTGCTACATGATACCAATGGAATGCTCATACAGCAAACGAAAAATGTGCAGGCGGCCCGGCAAATGCGCTTTACCAATGTAAGGGAAATAGTAAAATTGCAAGCCATTGTAAAAGCTTATATCTATGAAGCTGTTGAAATTGAAAAAGCAGGTTTAAAAGTGCCGCTTAAAACAACCACAGAATATACAATGCCTTACGAATTCCAACATAAATTAGATGAAGAACCTGCCTTGAAAACTGCTTTTTATGCATTAACACCGGGACGGCAAAGAGGATACCTCCTTTATTTTTCTGCACCAACACAATCCAAAACCCGTCACTCGAGGATAGAAAAATACATGCCGCAAATTCTCAATGGGAAAGGATTAAATGATGTGTAATTTGTTGAGCGGATAAATAAGTTGTTGTCCTAACAAAGAAACAGCCCTGCTCAACATCGTTGTCCCAAAGGGCAATGTCATTAAGTTAAGAACCACCAATCATTTGCCCCGTCCCTTTAGGGCGGGGAATAGAAAATTTATTTATTTTTTGGCTTTAGCCAAATCAATATTTGGGCTAAAGCCCCATTTCTATTGCTGATTTTATCCACGCCCTAAAGGGACGTGGCAATTGAAATCCTTAACTTAATGACATTGCCCAAAGGGATGCCTTTGGCATGTCACTTGCCCCGATTTTTATCGGAGCATCCAGATGTTACACTTGAATCGGGACTTGTACTTTTTCAGCTATGTGGTACTTTTCTTAATCCTACCTCGTCAATACCTCCAACGAGTTTGAAGCCGCTTGCCCAGGCTTGCTCTTCAAACACTAAACCGCATTCGGTTATCGCGGGATCATCAAAC
>JANMVB010000498.1:0-2627 GCA_031392305.1 Ferruginibacter sp. | reverse complement strand
CATCGTTGTGTCACTCACTTGTACGATATACCAATGTGGATCTTTAAATGCGTTTTGCATAAATACAACCTGTTTAATTTTTTCACAACAAAATAATGTTTCGCCTCTCCAAAGCATAATCTGCAGTTTCTAATATAATTTATCAAATATTTACCGAGCCCTGAAAGGGCGAAATAGATATTAGAATATTTTAGTTAAAGCATTAGCATAAAGTTGAATACTACTTTTGTTTACCCCTGCCTGAGCAGGATTAATTTGAAATGCAATAATTTTTTATTTGCCAAACCTAAAAAAAAAGTTATTTTGCAACTTCTATTTAAATGAAACGACTCGCTGCTATATTACTTTTGGGAATTTTCTCCTTCAATCTTTTTGGGTACAGGCTGGTTGCATCATTTCTTGAAAATAAAGAAAATCAAAGAATAGAAATCGCTTTGGATGCCAGTGAATATTCAGATGATCAGTTACTATCCATTAAGCAACCTGCAAATCTTCCATACTATACAAATACCAAAGATTTTCAACGCATTGATGGCGAAATAGAAATAGCAGGTATCCATTACAAGTATGTAAAATGCCGTATCTACAACGATTCACTCGAATTACTTTGCATACCCAATACCGGTAAGATGAAGATACAGGCTGCAAAGGCTGACTTCTCTAAAATGGCCGCTGATGTTCAGCAACCCGACAACAATAAAAACAAACAGGAATCCGGTACTAAATCATTTCATAAATTACTAAGCGAATATGAGGAAGTTTACCAGGCCTCTTACGCCGGAAAATTTTGTGTTTCCGTTTTTAATCATTCCTTAAGAAATAGTTTTTTTGTAAATACCTTATTTCTGCAAACAGTAGAACAACCTCCCGATTTCTCCTCCCTTATTTCCTGATCCTTCTATTTTCACTTGTACCAGGTAGCGTAAATGTTACGACTATGTTTTTAGGTTTCTGTTCGGTATGCAATGGATGAACGTGTTGCAGTGCAGTAAATGTTACTAATTTATTTTTATGATGAAAAAACTATTGATACCAATAGTGGGTTTATTGTGCATGGTTTCCTGCAGGGATACGGCTGATAAGCGAACCTACTTTGCAGAACCATTCTCTTATTGCAAAACTGTAAAAGAGCTCAACGAAATTGTGAAGTTCAACAACTTTCCACCCATTGTTGCCAGTAGAAATTATACTTATGCAAATATTGCAGCCTACGAATGTATTGCAGCAGCTTATCCGGATAAATATTATTCGCTGGCCGGTCAAATAAATGGCCTGGGTACGATGCCGGTAAAGGATACAACCAAAAAAGTTGATGTTGAGTTTTCTGCATTATTAGCATTTTGCCACGTGGGTGAGGCAGTTACTTTTCCTGAAGGCAGTATGAAGGATTACACGGACAGTTTAAAAAAATTAGCCCAAAACGAAGGTATGTCAGATGCTATGTTTGACAATTCCCTTGCGTTTGCAGATACCATGGCAAAATCTATTTTAGCCTGGAGCAAAAAAGATAATTACTTGCAAACAAGGAGCGCTTCAAAATATACTGTGCTTGATTCGCCGGGGCGTTGGGTACCTACCCCGCCTATGTATGCTAGTGCTATTGAGCCGCACTGGAACGAGATCAGGACAATTGTAATGGACAGTGCCACCCAGTTTAAAACACCCAGGCCGGTCCCATTTAATATGACTGATACCAACGGGCTGTATTATAAACAAGTGATGGCCACAAAAAATGCCATCGATAGCCTTACGGATGAGCAAAAACATATTGCCATGTTTTGGAACGACCTGCCCAACGAATTACATGTAAGCGGGCACGTACAATTTATGACAAAAAAGTTTTCACCTCCCGGCCATTGGATGAATATAGTGGGCATAGCCGCGATGAAAGCAAAAACTGATTTTGCAAAAACGGTAGCAGCTTATACACTAACATCCATCTGCATGTTCGATGCTTTTATTCAATGCTGGGATGAAAAATTCAGGAGTAAAACGGCAAGGCCTGAAACAGTGATCAATAAATATATCGACCCGGAGTGGAGGCCTTATTTGCAAACACCGCCTTTTCCTGAATATACCTGCGGCCATAGTACGGTATCATCTGCGGCTGCTGAAGCACTCACCAAAATGTATGGCGATAATTTCAGCTACACAGATACCAGCGAACTTGAATTTGGTATCCCTAACAGGTCATTCACTTCCTTTCGCCAGGCATCTGACGAAAATAATATGGCCAGGTTTTATGGTGGCATACACTTTCATCCTACCTGCCTGGTAAGTACAGCTTATGGCAAAAAAGTGGGTGACTTTATTGTAGGAAAATTAAAGCTTGAAAAATGATCCTGTAAATGTTGCCGGTGGCACACCGGCCACGGCGGTACGCCGCGGTTGGTGTCCCCACCAACAGCAAAATGAAAAATGATTCTTAATTAAAAACTAACTAAAAAATTAAAATGAAAAAAATATTTATAATACTCGTCATTGTTTTATTAGGTAAGTATAATGTAAGCGCACAAGGTTGTGTAGCAGTGCGCCAAATGGGTGGTGTAGGCATGTGTACTTCAAATTCTTATAATCTATCCAAGGGCGATTTGCAGGCAGGGGTTAACTACCGGTACTTCCATTCG
>JANMVB010000371.1:0-6771 GCA_031392305.1 Ferruginibacter sp. | reverse complement strand
TAAAATCCGATCCCAATGATATCCTGGCAATCGGAATTGGCGGCAGGCAAAAACTCACCAAACGTTTAAGCCTAAACGCAGAGTATTATTACCAGTTGCCCGGTCATAAAATTGACAGCAGCACCAATTCACTTTCTATCGGTATAGATATTGAAACCGGTGGCCATGTTTTCCAGTTACACTTCACCAATTCAATCGGCATGAACGAACGAACATTTATTTCCGAAACCACCGGCAAATGGGGCAAAGGCGATATACTGTTTGGCTTCAATATTTCCAGGGTATTTAACATCGGAAAGAAGCGCTAGTTGATTTTTCCACTAAGGCATTGTTGCCACAAAGACACAAAGACACAAAGGCTCAAAGGCAGTAATTTTTTACCCTTGCTTTTTCTATTCGTTACCCTTGTTTTATGGCTAAAAAAAATTTACGATATCAAAGGCATCATTCCTTAATTTCTTGACCAACTGAATACATTTTTTTGCCCGGGCAGCAGTGCCCTGGTTAAGCATAGTTGCGTCGCACTCTTGTACTGAATACCATTGTGGATCTTTCCACCATATTTATTAAAAGCGATATCCCCGCTGCATTTCTACTTGTATTACAATTTAGCATGTGGTAACCTTCAATTTATTTCGCCAACATCATAAGCTCAACAATTTTGCAGTACGGCTTGGTTGCTTTATTTTTGCAGAAGTTTACAGGCAGATTTGTTTATTGTTCAGCCTGTAAATCTTTTAAAAAGTGAACTAATAAACGAAAGCAATTCTGCATATCTTCTCCCGGATTGATTCTCGTTTTATAGTTTACAATTATTTTTTGTGGTCAGCGAAAACAGCTTGATCATTTACGTTGTGCAGTATGCCCCGGAGAGAAACAGAAGCGGGGGCACTCACTTGAACTTTTTATTAATAATTTAACTTTCATCAACAAATGAAAAAAACAATACAGGAAAGTTTAAAAGAAAGGATATTGATTATTGATGGTGCTATGGGTACCATGATACAGCGCCACAAACTGGAAGAAGCTGATTACCGTGGCGACCGTTTTAAAGACTGGCATACCGATGTAAAAGGAAATAATGACCTGTTAAGCATTACGCAGCCCGATATAATTATTGGCATACACAAACAATACCTTGAGGCTGGTGCAGACATCCTTGAAACGAATACCTTCAGCAGTACAAGTATTGCCCAGGCAGATTACGACATGCAATCGCTGGCTTATGAATTAAATGTAGCCAGCGCAAAATGTGCTAAAGAAGCTATACAACAATCGGGTAAAGTTGCCTGGGTAGCCGGTGCCATTGGCCCCTTAAATAAAACTTTAAGTCTTTCTCCTGATGTAAATAATCCGGGATTTCGTGCTGTAACTTTTGATGAAGTGGCCGCAGCTTACACCGAGCAGATAAAGGGTTTGGTTGATGGCGGTGTAGATATGTTATTGGTAGAAACCATTTTTGATACACTGAATGCAAAGGCCGCTATTTATGCCATAAAAAATTACTTTAGAAAAAATAACTTGACTGAACTTCCCATCATGATTAGCGGAACAATTACTGATGCAAGTGGCAGAACATTAAGCGGCCAAACCCTGGAAGCCTTTTACACATCGGTTGCTCATGCCAACCCATTAAGCGTGGGTTTAAATTGTGCATTGGGTGCACAGGAAATGCGGCCGCACATTGAAGAGCTTTCTCAAATTGCGGCTTGTTATACATCAGCCTATCCCAATGCAGGTTTACCCAATGCCTTTGGTGAGTATGATGAGCAGCCGCACCAAACGGCACATATTATTGAAGAGTGGGCTGCCAATGGGTGGTTGAATATTGTGGGTGGTTGCTGCGGCACCACACCAGATCATATTAAACATATTGCAGACGAAGTGCGGAAGTTTAAACCGAGGGAATTGCCGGTACTTGAAGAAGCATTGTAAAACTTGAGGTCGCAATTTGCGACCCCAAAATAAATGTAGCATTAAGGGAAAGGTGTTTTGATATCACAAATTGTGATATCGAAACTTGATATTCAAATTTGGAATATCAAGCCAGAGGGAATATTGAAAGTGCTTTATAGACTTGAAGTCACAATTTGTGACTTCAAAAAAATAGGTAGTTTATGGCAACAACAAGGCCGGTTTCAACAAAAATAACTGAAGCTGTAATTATTGAAAAAGTTCACGTAGTCCGTGGGGTAAAAGTTATGCTGGATAAGGATTTAGCAGAAATGTACGGAGTAGAAGTAAAGGTTTTAAATCAGGCTGTTAAACGTAAAATGCAGCGTTTCCCAGATGATTTTATGTTTCAACTAACCATTACGGAATGGCAGAACTTGAAGTCACAAATTGCGACTTCAAGTATAGATAAAAGGTGGGTAAAGATCCCCAATGGTATCTAGTACAAGAGTGCGACGCCAATGAAGATGCACATAGCTTCTTAGCTTGGCTCAACAAAAAAACGGGACAGGTAAAAAAATAAAACATGAACACAATTAAACCATATTTACGACTTAGTGGATTAGAACCATTAGTGATCAGGCCCGAAACAAATTTTGTAAACGTTGGGGAGCGTACCAACGTAACCGGCAGTAAAAAATTTGCAAGGCTTATCAGGGATGGTAAGTACGAAGAAGCTTTATCGGTTGCCCGCCAGCAGGTAGAAAGTGGCGCACAGGTTATTGATATTAACATGGATGATGCTATGCTGGAAGGGGTGGAAGCGATGACCACTTTTTTAAACCTGGTACAGGCCGAACCGGATATTGCCAAAATCCCAATAATGATTGACTCCAGCAAATTTGAAATTATAGAAGCCGGGTTAAAATGTGTGCAGGGAAAATGTATAGTGAATTCTATTTCGATGAAGGAAGGCGAAGCTAAATTTATTGAGCAGGCTTTTATTTGTAAAAGTTATGGTGCAGCAGTTATTGTTATGGCTTTTGATGAAGTGGGGCAAGCCGATACCAGGGAACGCAAGATAGAAATTTGTTACCGGGCCTATAAAATATTAACGGAGCAGGTAGGTTTTGCGCCACAGGAAATTATTTTTGACCCCAACATTTTTGCTGTAGCCACCGGTATTGAAGAGCATAGTAATTATGCAGTAGATTTTATTGAGGCAACCAGGGAAATAAAAAAATTGATGCCGCTTACGAAAGTGAGTGGTGGTGTAAGTAATGTATCTTTTTCTTTTAGAGGTAACGATCATGTGAGGGAAGCGATACACAGTGTGTTTTTGTATCATGCCATTAAAGCGGGTATGGATATGGGTATTGTAAATGCAGGGCAGTTGGTGGTGTATGATGAAATTGAACCTACACTAAAAAATCTTTGTGAAGATGTTATCCTCAATAAAAATAATACCAACAACGAAGCAACAGAAGCATTGATAATATTTGCAGAAACCGTAAAAGCAAAAGGAAAAGAAACCGTAAAAGATGAAAAGTGGAGAGATGAAGCGGTAGAAAAAAGATTAACGCATTCATTAGTAAACGGCATTACCGATTATATTGATGCAGATACTGAAGAAGCAAGGCAAAAGTATCCCAGGCCTTTAGATGTAATTGAAGGCCCGCTGATGGATGGTATGAATGTAGTGGGTGATTTATTTGGTGCAGGAAAAATGTTTTTGCCCCAGGTAGTAAAAAGTGCCAGAGTAATGAAAAAAGCGGTAGCTGTGTTAACGCCTTTTATTGAGCAGGAAAAAGAAGACCGCAAGCAAGCACATATAACAGCAGGTACTATTAATGAAGAAACGGCAGGAGCAGCAAAAATACTGTTGGCCACTGTAAAAGGTGACGTACATGATATTGGAAAAAATATTGTGGGTGTGGTATTGGGTTGTAATGGTTACGATATTATTGATTTAGGGGTGATGGTGGCGACAGATAAAATTTTAGAAACTGCCATTAGAGAAAAGGTGGACATTATTGGATTGAGCGGATTAATTACACCTTCGCTGGATGAAATGGTGCATGTGGCACATGAGATGAAACGCCGTGGTATGAATTTACCATTAATGATTGGCGGCGCTACTACCAGCCGTATGCACACTGCGGTAAAAATTGCACCGCAATACGATGAAGGCGTAATACATGTACTGGATGCCAGCCGCAGCGTAACTGTTGCCGGTAGCTTATTAAGCAAAGAACAAAAACCTGATTTTTTAAGCGGCATCAAAAAAGAATACGATAAACTGGTGGTTGACTTTGGCAATAAAAAATCTACCAAACAATATCTAACTTTTGCAGGGGCACAAAAAAATGGCGCAAAAATTAACTGGGATAATTTTACACCTGTGGCACCAACATTTACCGGAACAAAAACTTTTAATCATTATGATTTAAAAGAAATTTCGGAATACATTGACTGGCAGCCATTTTTTATTGCATGGGAAATGCATGGTAAATTTCCTGCAATATTAACGGATAGTATTATTGGTGTGGAAGCCACCAAGCTATATAATGATGCTAAAAAATTACTGCAGCAAATTATAAATGAAAAATGGTTGAACGCAAGGGGTGCAATTGGTTTTTGGTCTGCAAATAAAATTGCACCAGATTCGGTTGATCTATTGGCTGATAAGGGTGTTGTACAACTGCAGTTTCTGCGCCAGCAAATTAAAAAAGCAGAAGGGCAGCCTAATCTTTCACTTGCTGATTTCATCGCTCCCTCAGATAAGAACTACCAGGATCATCTGGGAGCTTTTGCAGTAACCATCGAAGGTATTGAACCGCATATCAAAAAATTTGAAGCTGCTTTTGACGATTATAATAAAATTATTTTACAAGCCTTGGTAGATAGATTGGCAGAAGCATTTGCAGAATTGCTGCACAAAAAAACACGACAGGAATATTGGGGTTATGCCACCGATGAACATTTAACTAACGAGCAATTAATTAAAGAAGAATATTTAGGTATTCGTCCGGCGCCGGGCTATCCGGCTTGTCCCGATCATACAGAAAAATATAAATTGTTTGAATTACTTGGCGGCAAAGAAGCTACTGGTATTGAGCTTACCGAATCCTTAGCTATGTATCCGGCATCATCAGTTTCGGGCTGGTATTTTGCCAACCCGGAAAGTAAATATTTTGGTGTGGGTAAAATAAGTGACGATCAGTTAATTGATTATGCAGCAAGAAAATCAATGCCAGAAGATGAAGCCAGAAAATGGCTGAGCCCTATACTTGAATAAAAAAACAAATTGTTTTCAAGGAAAGTATAAAATCTTTTTTTGGGGTTATAACAAAGAGTGTACACCCGAAGTACCCTAAAATTAGTTCAGCCATCGCTGGGTAATATTACAGTTTTATATCCATCAAAGGCCACGACCATCCTGGGTGGGTCAATAGCATTTTCAATAAACTTATTTCAACCTCAATACAATTACCGGCTTGGGCTTTTTGTTGATAGGAAAAGGGAATTGCATTTGAAATAAATTTTGATCACACTAAATTTATTTTATAATACCAGGCAGTGCATGTAAAAAAGGAATGATTAATAAAAGAAATATTGATACCACCTTAAATTTTAGCCATCCTGATTTTTATTATTATTTAATTAAAGGGGCAAATTTTTTACTGTTTAATATAGTTAAGCGTTGACAATGGTATGCAGACAAAAGGAAAAAATAAAAATTGATTTTTTAGGAAAAGCTGGTGTGGAAGCAGCATTACGGGCATTTTTTTTAAGTATGTTTTTTAGATATTCCAACAAACTTGATTATGCCCGTTACTCAAATTTAAAAAAGTATATGAAGGTACTGTCAAACAAGCTTTTGGTACTTATGAAATGATATTAAGTTTAGGAAC
Source organism: Ferruginibacter sp. (assembly GCA_031392305.1). Lineage (GTDB taxonomy): Bacteria > Bacteroidota > Bacteroidia > Chitinophagales > Chitinophagaceae > Ferruginibacter. The sequence continues at coordinate 964 of JANMVB010000371.1, read as the reverse complement.
TACATTTCCGGTGGGAGGGAAAGTAAAAAACTAATCATTTTATTATCTTTAGTCTTACAAAAATATAATTATGCGTATCATCTCCTACAACGTTAACGGCATACGTGCTGCATTAAAAAAAGGGTTTATCGACTGGTTAAAAACAAACCCGGCGGATATAATTTGCCTGCAGGAAACAAAAGCTACCAAAGATGATGTAGATGTAAAGTTGTTGGAAGCCTTAGGTTTTCAACATCATTGGTTTAGTGCAGAAAAAAAGGGATACAGTGGTGTAGCTGTTTTTACAAAAGTTAAACCTGACAATGTTTGCATCGGTTGCAATATCCCTTTAAGCGATGCTGAAGGGCGTGTGATACAATTGGATTTTGGAGACATTCGCCTTATCAATGCTTATTTCCCCTCGGGTACAAGTGGCGATTTACGCCAGCAATTTAAATACGAGTGGTTGAGTGAATTTAACAGCTATCTTACCAAACTCAGAAAAAAGTATCCTAAAATAATTTTGTGTGGCGACTATAATATTGCCCACAATGAAATTGATATTCATGATCCCAAAGGCAATAAAAATAGTAGTGGTTTTTTGCCCGAAGAAAGGGAATGGATGACGCAGTTTTTAGCGACTGGCTGGATAGATACTTTTCGGGTTTTTCATTCTGGGCCCCATCGTTATAGCTGGTGGAGCCAGCGATTCCCAAGTGTTCGCTTAAACAATAAAGGATGGCGCATAGACTATATAACGGTAACGGAACCGCTGAAAAACCAGATAGTAGATGCAGATATTTTTCCCGAGGTAAAACACAGCGACCATTGCCCTGTTTACCTCGAAATTAAGGCCTGATACATTTTACTTAAGATGGTATTGTTTTAATATTCTGTTGCTTTTGGCTGTGGCGGCTTATCTTGCTGTACATACCCAACCAAACATTCTGCCATGGAAGCCTTAATTTTTATTGCATTTATCATC
>JANMVB010000360.1:0-1597 GCA_031392305.1 Ferruginibacter sp. | reverse complement strand
TTGTTTTTCATGGGATCATCGTTGTGTCACTCACTTGTACGTTATACCAATGTGGAGCTTTAATTGTGATTTGTAAATGACAATCTGAAGAAAATTCGATTCGAAACTGCTAACTTTTACCAATCAAAAAATTATCAATTATCAATTAACCATTTATCCATTAAAATGAACATCATCATCAAACATCCGGTAAATGAATTGGGCTATAATTTTATAGATAACAAATATATTCCTGAAGGCAAAGATGAATATTACCTGCGTTACCAGCAAAACCCAACGGGCGAAGAATTTAGAAAATTATCTGCGTGGGAAATTGAAGTAATGGTGCGTAACCGTAACACTTCCGATGACTGGAATAAAATATTTGTTTCTGCTGCCTTTAACCCTGAGCTTGTAAAAAATTGTAAGTTCTTTGGATTGATCCGTATTGGAAAGCTGGAGCCATTTTACCTGGAGTTTCATAACCTGCGCCTGCCTGTAGGCTTGTATAACAGTACCATTATCAGTTGCGATTTTGGCAACAACGTATGCATCGATAACGTGAACTATCTCAGCCATTATATCATCGGTAATGAAGTAATGATTGCCAATGTAAATGAATTGGCATCAACAGCCAAAGCAAAATTTGGCAACGGTATTATTTATGAAGGTGAAAATGAAGCCAGCCGGATTAAAATGGAGCTATGCAATGAGAACGGTGGCAGAAGTGTATGCCCTTTTGATGGTATGCTTGCCGGCGATGCATACCTGTGGAGTAAGTACCGCTCCAACGGGCCGCTGATGGAAAAATTTATAGCATTTACCGATAACCGGTTTGATAAATACCGGGGCCGCTACGGAAGGGTTGGTGACCGTACCGTTATTAAAAATTGTAAGATTATAAAAGATGTGCTGATTGGCACAGATGCCTATTTAAAAGGCGCCAATAAACTAAAAAACCTTACCATTAAAAGTGATGAAAACCGCACCTCACAAATTGGTGAGGGTTGCGAAATTGTGAATGGTATTGTTGGATATGGCTGCAGGATATTTTATGGTGTAAAGGCAGTGCGTTTTGTAATGGCATCGCATTCGCAATTAAAGTATGGTGCCAGGTTGATCAATTCTTACCTGGGTAACAACTCTACCATTTCCTGTTGCGAAGTATTGAACTCACTCATTTTTCCTGCACATGAGCAACACCATAACAATTCATTTTTATGTGCCTCACTTGTAATGGGGCAAACCAATATGGCAGCCGGTGCTACCATTGGCAGTAACCACAACAGCCGTAGCGCTGATGGTGAAATGATTGCCGGTCGTGGCTTTTGGCCGGGGCTATGTGTAAGTTTAAAACACAATTCAAAATTTGCTTCTTTTACAATTATTGCAAAAGGCGATTTCCCGGCAGAGCTGAATATTCCGATACCTTTTAGTTTGGTGAGTAATGATGTGGCGCATGATAAGCTGGTGGTGATGCCTGCCTACTGGTTTTTGTACAATATGTACGCACTTGAACGCAATGCTCAAAAGTATGTGGATAGGGACAAACGCATTACCCGTATCCAGCATATTGAATATGATTACCTGGCACCTGATACCATCAATGAAATTTTTA
>JANMVB010000215.1:0-3316 GCA_031392305.1 Ferruginibacter sp. | reverse complement strand
ATTCACATCAGGCCAGATTGGCTGGACAAACGTCCGGCAATTGTTTTTCCTTCTGAAATACCGTTTAATAAAAATTATTTTCTGGGAGTGGTATTTGGTATGCTGGGCAATGAAGAAAAGTATCCGCAATATTTTACTGCGTATCCGGTCATGCTGAATATTTTTGATTTGATACAAACCATTACAAAAGGCGAAGAAGGTGACAGTGCTTTAGAAAATATTTTGGGCCATACAAAATTTGTACACCCGTTCGAAAATTATGCCTTCAACCACAATGTGGCCATTGCATTAAATTATGGCCATTACAGTAATGATATAAATGCAGAAGCCATTGAAGCACATTATGCAGATGCATTGCAATTGGCTTTTGAACCTTCTTACAAAGCATATACTTTAAAATACTATGCAACATTTTTAATTGATAATGGCGATAGTGAAGCCGCAATGAAATTATTAAGTGAGCAGCATTTTAAAACGCTGGATGATTATCCAAAATATGCTTTAGAAAAAGTATGGTGCCAGGCTGCAATAAAACAATTAAGTTTTCCTTACGATGAAGATTTAATGGCCGAATTAAAAAACCGTTTGTGGGAAACCTTGCAGTTTTTTGATAAGCACAATCATAAAACCATTGCAGCATTTTTATACACGGATGCAGCTACCATTGCCAATCTCAGTAACAGCTATGCAGAATCGCTGGGTTATATAAATAAAGCCGTTAGTTATTTTAAAGATGAAGGGCAGCATGAAATGACGGCGCAGGCACAACTCGTTCGTGGCCGTTTATTTTACGATTGGGCACAAAGCGGCAATCCGCAATTTTACCGCAGTGCACTGGAAGCCTATCACGAAGCTTTGCAGGTTTTTAAAAAAGAAGAAGCGCCTGATGTGTTTGCAGATATTCATCACCAGCTTGGGGTTATTTATGCAGAGCTGCCGGATGAAAATAAAAAGAGAAGTATATGGGCAGCTTTATCCGCCACATCATTCAGCGAAGCATTGGAATATTATAACAAAGTAGATTTTCCTTATCAGTTTGGAATGATATGCAACAACTTTGCCAATGCGTATGCAAAATATCCGCAGGGAAACCGCACAGATAATTTTGAAAAGGCTTTGAATTATTATGATGAAGCATTGTCAGTTCGTAGTGCCAATGATTTTCCCAATGAAAGAGCTGTTACACTGTTAAATTATTTAGAAGCAAGCTGGAAAGTAAGTAACCCCGATGAAGGTTTTAATACAGAACGCTACCATGACATGATTGCAAAAGCCCACGAAATAAAAACGCTTACCAATGATGAACAATTGATTATTGAAACTGAAAAACATTTGCAGTTATTAGATGAATTAGAAAAAGAATTAAACGCAGGAGAGGTAAACAGCTAACATATATCAGTAAATGAAAAATGTAGAATTAAGTGTGAGTGCATTAAATGCCAGTACCAGCAGTGCAGGCAATTTTGTAATGGTATTGCAGGAAATAAACAGCAACAGGAGATTGCCCATCATCATTGGTCTGCAGGAAGCACAGGCCATTGCAGTGGCATTGGAACAAATGCAGCCTGTGCGTCCGCTTACACACGACCTTTTTTTAACCACCATTGAATTACTAAAAGCCAATTTGGAATATGTAAAAATCTGCAGTTTAAAAGACAGCACTTTTATTTCTGTAATTGTTATTAAAGACAGTAACCAAAAATTAATTGAAATTGACAGCCGCACTTCTGATGCGATAGCGTTAGCCATACGGCAAAAGTGCAGCATTTTTATTAGCGAAAAATTGTTAGCAGAACTGGCAGTAGGTGAACCCGAAGAAGGAAAAATTTTCTCCGATAAAAGAGGACAGTTGGAACAATACAGCTTAGAAGAGCTCTACAATATATTATCTAAATTGCTGGAGAAAGAAGATTATGAAAGTGCCAGCACCGTGAGGGATATTATTTCTAAAAAAGAGCATGGTTAGTATTTAGACAAGGTTGCCTACCTTGATAATAACCGATGCGTTGGAAAGGCTTTTGTAAGGTTGGCACGCTTCATTTTTTTTTATAACTTTAGAAAAAAATTTCAAATGCAACAGGTGCTGGATGATGATGCCTATCATGAAATGCTCTGCTTTCTGGATAACCAGCATGCAACAGAAAAACCTGCTGACGAAGACAATTTAGTATTCCTTAAAAACGACTGGTGGCTGGCAGATACCGCAGTGATTGATACCATAAATTATAAAAAAGGCGGGTGGGAAGTTTGCCTCACATTTGCCAATTATAAAAAACCGTTGCAATTAATTGTACGGAATATTGTAAGATGTTTTACGGAAGAAAAAGCAAAAACAGCAGCACACTATATGCGGCGGCTGGCGGCAAAAGACCAGCGGGGAACATTGGTAGTAAAAATTAAAGATTTAAATCTTTGCATTAATTAAAAAAGTAAATGGCACAAACAGATACCAAACAAAAAATTTTAGACGCATCATTACAACTGTTTAATGACAATGGAATTATTAATGTGCGCCTGCAACAGATAGCGGATGAAACAGGCATTAGTGTGGGCAACCTGGCTTATCATTTTAATAATAAAGAAGCCATAACAGAATCGCTTATTACAAGTGTAATTGATTCGCTGCAGAGCCTGTTGAAATTATATGGAAAATATAATTCGCTTGAAGACCTTGATTTTTTCTTTAAACAATATTACCAGTTAACCAACCAGTATAAATTTTTCATCTTCGATATCCTGGAAATAAAAAGAAATTTTCCTGTTCAGTATGAAACCGTTCAACCCATACTCAATAAAATACGGCTGCAGTTAGAAAGGCGCTTTGAATTATATGTGCAGCAAAAGATTTTTCAAAAAGAAGCTAGTATAAAAAGTATAGCTTCCAATAGCATGCTCCTGATGTTTTTTATGCATGAAGAAGGACAGTTGAACGAAAAAAACACCATTACCGAAAACCAATACCGCCGCAGACTGTGGGATTACATTATGCTTTACTTTACTGCAAAGGGAAGTACCGAATATAATGCCTCCATAGAACCACAGTTTACAGGAAAATAGTACCTTGTAAGAACAAAATCTGTTGAACGTTATATTGCGTAATTGTTAACCTATACAGATTTTATTTTTAAATAAATCCTCTGTTTGTTATGGCGAATGTTCTTTGGTTACAGGGCGGTGCATGCAGCGGCAATACCATGTCTTTTTTTAATGCACAGGAGCCAACTGTTGTAGAGCTGGTTACAGACTTTGGTATAAATATTATCTGGCATCCTTCCATGGGTTTAGAAATTGGCGAACAGGTTACCGATATTTTAAA
>JANMVB010000090.1:0-3317 GCA_031392305.1 Ferruginibacter sp. | reverse complement strand
ACTTAAAAAATAAAGAGTTTATTTTTTTACGCTCACTTTTTGCAAATAACCTTAACATTAAATGTGCATACAAAAATGTGCGGTCACTTAACTTTATACTTTAATAATTTACAACCGGCCTTATGAAATTTGTTACAACATCGGTGTTATTTTTTCTCCTTTATTTATCTGCAACATCGCAACCCATTGCATTACAGGGCTGGCATTTAAAAGACATAAACAAAGGCGGTTACTATGGCATCAGCCTCAGCGAAGCCTATAATTTGCTGGCAGCAAAAAAGTTAAAAAGCTCCCCGGTAATTGTTGCCATATTGGATGATGGCATTGATACATTACACGAAGAACTGCGAACTATTTTATGGGTAAATAAAAAGGAGATACCAGGAAACGAAATAGATGATGATGGCAATGGCTACATTGATGATGTGCATGGCTGGAATTTTTTGGGCAATAAAGATGGCCGCAATGTAGCCGCAAACAGCAGCGAATGGATACGGGTATATTGGCGGTACAAACAAAAATACGAAGGCCAAAGTATTGATACCGGCAAAATGGACCAGCAGCAAAAATATGAATATGCCTTATGGCAAAAAGCACGTAGCGGGGTAGTGGGCAAGGGAATGAAAGAAGAAGAATTACAAAACCTGCAGCGTTATTTTTACAATGCTGCTTTTTGCGACAGTATTTTAAAAGTAAATTTTAAGGGTGGGGAGTTTACCCAAAAACAACTGGAAGATTTTAAGCCGGGCAGTAAATTAGAAAAAGAAGTGCAACAGTTTTACCTGGAAGTTTTTAAACAATTCACCACGCCGGCCATCACCAATACATTTGTAATGGATGAGTTGCAAAAATATGTAACAGGCGAAATACGGCGTGCCAGTGGCGATAAAGTACCACCTGAAGATAACCGGCGGGAAATTACCGGTGATGATGATACCAGGATGGAGGGCAGGATATATGGTAACAACAATATTAGTAACGGTGCCTTAATGCATGGCACACACCTCGCCGGTATAATAGCCGCCGCACGAAATAATGGGGTTGGTATGCAGGGCATAGCCGAGAATGTGCAGGTAATGATGGTACGCACTTCTGCCGAAGGTGATGAGTATGATAAAGACATTGCAACAGGTATCCGCTATGCGGTTGACAATGGTGCAAAGGTGATAAATATGAGTTTTGGAAAAAGCCTGAGCCCCGATAAAAAGTTTGTGGATGATGCAGTGAGGTATGCATTAAGTAAGGATGTATTGCTGGTGCAGGCCGCAGGCAACAGCAAAAGAAATATTGATGGGTTTGATAATTTCCCTAACCCCAAATTTTTATTTACTGATTCCCTTGCCCCAAACTGGATTACAGTTGGTGCCAGCGACACCACAGGTAACGCTGCCGGGTTTAGTAATTACGGGGCACAGGTAGTAGATATTTTTGCGCCGGGTGTTGCCATTTATTCATCGGTGCCGCTGGGTAATAAATATATGTCGTGGGATGGTACCAGTATGGCAGCGCCGGTAGTAAGTGGTGTAGCCGCAATAGTAAGAAGTTACTTTCCCAAATTAACTGCCGCAGAAGTAAAAAAAATACTCCTGCAATCTGTAGCATCACCCTTGCATGAAACAATAAAACCCGGCACCACCGAAAAAGTCTTCATGAATAAAATCAGCGCTGCCGGTGGAATAGTGAATGCATACAAAGCAGTAAAACTTGCTGCTGAATTAAGCAAATAAAAAACTATTTGTTGAATTTTTTTTGCCCGGGCAAAGAAGCAGCAATGGTCATCATCGTTGTGTCACTCCCTTGTACCGCATACCAGTGGGGAGCTTTAATTGTGTTATAAATTGATTGGTAGTTTTTTTATTGTACCTTTTTTATTAGATAACGAAGTTTAGAAGCAAAGAGATACGGGGCTGGAGCACTGCGAATGATTAGGCGCTCATAAAAATTCATCTTTTTTAAAGGGTGTTACTGCTTTTACAAAAGCATTTCTGCTATAATAAAAAACTTATAAATGGGTTTGTAAAGAAATGCAACAATATAGTATCAAAGTAAAAGTTTACCTATGGCTAAAGTGATTAAGATAATAGCAATAGATATTTTACTGCTTTTGAGCACAATAATTTTATATCAATTCTCCTCTTTTTTATTAGGGTATTCATCTAATGATAACCACAATCAAGAAGCAAAATTTTTATTGGGTGCATTTATACTTGCCAATCTCACAGTAAATTTTTTTGTTAATCGAAGTTTGTCCACTGGGCGTAATATATTAATTATCTCGTCGATATTCATTCTTGCCTTATATACTGTTTTGTTGATTATATCTCCTTTATGATGATAGGGTCCGTAGTTGGTATCCGTTGAGCACTCCATCAGGCGCCGGACTCCGTCCGGTGTCTGCCTTGTTACTACTGCTCCGGCAGAATAATCTTCAAACAATCAGCCTTTACTTGTTGCAAATGTTTTTTTTGATCCGGTATTCTAAAGTAGTGTTCGGTGAGGACATCAACCACGGAGACGAACATCACGACTCTACGTGCAATGTAATTTAGTTAAGCTCTGTAAGAGCTTCGTGTTTATAGTTGATAATTATCCCAGCGTTATTTGGCTCCTAAGGAGCCTATTTCTTCAATGATGAATATTTCTATAAACACGATACCCCGCCAGCTGGCGGGTAAAATCCCTTAACTTAATCACATTGCCCTCGGGACAAAGAAATTTAATGTGTAGCACATGAAACGCAATTAAAGCTCCCCAATGGTATGCGGTACAAGAGTGCGACGCAACAATGATCCACACAGCTTCTTAGCCCGGACAACAAAAAATATTTTGGCTAAAAAAAAGTGCCATCAGGCGCCGACTCTGGCCGGTATCTACCTTGTTACTACTGCCTCCGGCAGAATAATCTTTAAACAATCAGCCGTTATTTGTTGCAAATGTTTTATGATCCGGTTTTCTAAGTGAGTGGCCGGTGAGGACACCGGCCACGGAGAAAGAGACACGGCCTGGAGCAATCTCCTCTGGTGGCGTTGGGCCAACAAACAATAACCAAAAGGCCCCGGTAATAAAGTTATTGAAAGATCTTTTGGGGCTTTTGGCTATTGTTTTAATTTTAAGTACATATCCTTTTTCTCCGCACTTATTTTTTTAATTTGTTTTAGGATGCTATGAAGCTTCTATAAGGATTATCCTCAAAAAAGGTGACAGGTCCTGTCGCAATATCCTGGCATCCACCAACAATTCCACTCTCTCCATTTTCTACCATGTGTTCTAAAATAGTACTGCGTTCTATAATTGATTTAACTGACCGCTTAACATTG
>JANMVB010000087.1:0-7457 GCA_031392305.1 Ferruginibacter sp. | reverse complement strand
TTAAACAACACAATAAAGATTGTATTTATTTTAGTGCTGGTACTTACAGCATTCGTTTATATTTTTATTCAAACAGCCCGGTTTGGTAAATTGCCAGCAGGGGAAAGGTTAGAGATAATAAAACAATCGCCTAATTATTTGAATGGGAGGTTTCAGAATTTGAGCCCTACACCCGCCCTTACCGAAGGGGTGAGTTATTATTCAGTAATGAAAGAATTCTTTTTTCATAAAAGTAAACGGGGCGTGCCTGCACAAAAATTGCCTTCTTTAAAAACTGATCTTTTGTCGCTTGACCCTGCTAAAAACCTGGTGGTATGGTTTGGGCATTCATCTTATTTTTTACAAGTGGATGGTATAAAAATTTTAGTTGATCCTGTGCTGAGCGGAAATGCTTCACCGCTTTCTTTTACTACTAAAAGTTTTAAAGGAGCTGATGTGTATGCCGCAGATGAAATTCCGGGTATTGATTACCTTTTTATTACCCACGACCATTGGGATCACCTGGATTATCCCACCATCATACAATTGAAGCCACGTATTAAAAAAGTTATTTGTGGGTTAGGTGTTGGCCAGCATCTTGAAAAATGGGGATTCGATCAGCAGCATATCATTGAAAAAGACTGGAACGAAACTGTAAGCCCTGAGCCGGGTTTTGTAATAAATACATTACCTGCGAGGCATTTTTCAGGAAGAGGGTTTAAAAGAAATAATTCGCTGTGGATGTCGTATGCAATAACCACAACCACACACAAAATTTACCTGGGCGGCGACTCAGGCTATGATACCCATTTTAAAAAAATTGGTGATGAGCACGGGCCTTTCGACCTGGCCATACTTGAATGCGGGCAATACGACAAAAGCTGGAAATACATTCACATGTTGCCCGATGAAGTGGTGCAGGCTGCAATAGATTTAAAAGCCACAAAGCTAATGCCGGTGCATTGGGGTAAATTCGGATTGGCCAATCATGCATGGGATGATCCAATTGTGCAGGTTGCAGCTTTTGCAAAAGAAAAAAACATGCCGCTGGTAACGCCGCAAATTGGTGAAGCTGCAGAACTTAACAGCAATATACAGTTTGCAAACTGGTGGGAAAATATGCAGTAACCTGGCTACAAAAATGATTAAAGGGTTTAAGGTATAAATGTTGAATTATCGCTGGCTACGTCTTACCCTTGTTTTGGCAAACCATATATGCGGATGCTTGTAAAATAGGAAACAGTATTTTACTTCGGGTGATTCGTGGACACGAACCACGGCCAAAATTGGATATTGACTTCCCCCTCAATCCCTCACGCAGGGGAATATTTAAAATTAACGCAGCACTATTTTGTAATCTTCAACAGCGATTTATAATCTGCATAATTGTAAGGTGCTAAACCAGGGTAGGGGCTTAGCTCTGTAAATTCAATTTTAAATCCGTCGATGGTTGCTTCTGTTGGGTAAATTTTACTACCGGATAAATTTGGGCTAGCCATTAACGTGATGATATGCTGCTTATCATTTTTTGTAATGATAAACCTTGCGGCACCATATCCCGCCCAAATGCATTTAGCGTTGGCCGGGCAACGAGAGTCAGTGATAACAGAATCCAAACACACTTTTAATAATCCACCGGAAGATTTATATTCTGTGCATTTGCCAACAGGTACTGTAATACTTTCAGGATTTATATTGTCTTTTTTGCATGATGCAAATAGTATCATCAAACTTGCAATTATATATATCATTTTCATTTTATTAATCCCTTTTTTAAATGTGACAATCATAAAAACCAAAGGGTTGCAATGGATAATAAAAATGCCAAACACACTGTTTACAGAAAAAATAATATAGAAAAGCTGCCGGTTAAAAATCCTTGTGGCAGCAGGCCATATTATGAATCTGCTGTTATAAATGTGGCCGGTATTAAACCGGGCACACAGGTAATAATTTTATCGCTGGCTGGTGACACTTGCCTGGCATCCGACTTGCTGGCTGCCTTCAACGACCACTATCTTTTGGAGCCTCAATAATTTTAAAGACACCTAAGCATTTTAAAGCTATTGAAAAGTAATTTCATTACTTCAATTTGAAAATAATACCGGCTTGAAACCTGGTTATATCATGGCCAGCCTCGGCATTAAAACCAAATTTTGGGGTTACAAAATAAGATGCTCCCACAAAAGGGCCTACCACAGGGATAACTTCATTCTGCTCGCCATTATAATTTCTGTAATTGTGGTGATGAAAACCCAGGCCTGCAGCAACGCCGCCATAAGTATCAAGCCCCCTTACCTTCCAGCCATAATGCCATGCTGACCTTGCAGCTACTACTACGGTACGGGCCTCACGGTCATCGGAACCTTTCTTATTTGAAAAGGTTGCGCCAACTTCGCCACCCAGTGTAATTACTCCCGGCCCTGCCTGCCACATTCCTACTTCAAGTGCCACTTTTGTACCAAAGGGCGAATTGTAATAATCTCCTCTATACTCGGTACCTACGCCAACTCCCAGGTTAAGTGTAACGCTTCCTACACGTACCGGAGTAACGGGGCCGCTGCCGCCACGTGATTGTGCATAAGATAAATTTGATGCACCTGCAATCAATACAAGCATAATAATTGATATAATTTTTACTTTTTTCATAGTTTGAGTATTTACAAATATGATACCAGTCAAATATTATTTATTTAATACTGCAAAATTTTCAGTTGAAGTTTTCAGTTGGGGTTGATAATCTACATCTTTATAGAATCCTGTTATACATATTGTTGCGGAAAAATAGCATGTATTTATTTTATTGGATTAGGTATTCTGTCAGTAACACCAATACTATTTTTTTTGAGACTTCATTTTCTTTTTTTTTCTTGATAAAAAAAAGAAACAAAAAAAATCAAGGCTGCGAATAAAAAGGCTCCCGAGTTCCACTTCGTTCGTCGGGACACGTTAAAATTTTAACATCATCCTAAAATCAAGGAACTCGCCGCAAGTAGTAAAATACTTTGAAGTTTCTGCCCGGCTCAAACAGCCTTGATTTCTTAACGGATTATGTTGAAATTTTATAGCACTTTTTATTCGAGGCCGTATAGCAGGATATTTTTACGCAGTAAATGACTAATTCTATTCTTTTATTTGGCAGGTAAAGATCCACATAGGTATTTAGTACAAGAGGGCGATGCAACGATGTACCACAGGGTTTCTTAGCCCGGACAAAAAACTTTATTTACGGTTTTTATTAATTTGTGATGATAATAATAGAAGGTCTTTCATTCAGTTATTTACAAGCTTACCGCTTTAAGAAAATAACGATGGCACCCAGCAGCGTTAATACAATTACTACTTTGCGATAATTGTCGTCTTTTATTTTGGAAACTATTTTTAAGCCAGCCCAAAAACCGGCAAACATTGCAGGCAGCAACAACAAATCTACCTGCAGGGTTGACGGTGTAATATTTTTCCAGTACAATACCTGGAAGGGCAATTTAAAAAGATTGATAACTAAAAATACCCAGGCGGCTGTACCAATAAAATCGTTTTTTGTCATGCGCATGGCGAGGAAATAAATATTGGAAAATGCACCTGCCAGATTGCCGAGCATTGTGGTAAACCCTGCGGCAAGGCCCATGTTTATTACAAATAATTTATTGGTGGGCACTTTTGTAGATTTTCTAAATTCAAGGGCTACCATAATAATGACGGTTAATATTATTATCGTTGCCATAATTTTCCTAAACAAAGCTTCATCAAGGTCTTTACCAATATATACTCCTGCCAGTATGCCCACCATCATCCATGGAATGATTTTCCAAAATTGTGGCCACTGTGCATGCCTGTTATAATAAATAACCGCCAGGATATCTGCTACACAAAGAAGGGGAAGTACAATTCCGGTAGAAGCTTTGCCGCCAAATACAATCGCCATTATGGTTACGTTCATCATGTCGATGCCTTTAAGGCCGGCTTTGGAAAGGCCAATAATAAATGATGCGATGATGATCAATATCCAGTTAGTGAGAGAGGGGGTAAATAAAAGATCCATATTTATTCGTGAGGGTTAACAATTTATTAATACTGGCAAGTTTGCAAGATAGGAAAACAATTTCCTGCGGGTGTTTAACAATTTAGCTACAGGATAAATATACCCGCTCTAGAGTGTAAACACCCTGTAAATCTTAGTCTTTCTCCTCTTGATTGGCAACTTTCTTTTTAGAAACCTTTGTGTAATAAAATAACAGGAGATGAACGTTTAAAGGGCAAAAATAAATCATTAACAATTGTATTGTTTCCGTAACAGATCCTTTATACGACTTTATATTAATAAAACTTGAATCATGAAAGGCTTAATCTTTATACCCGACATAAGTGGCTTTACAAATTTTGTAAAGTCAATTGATATAGACCTTGGCGTATCTATCACCAGCGATTTGTTGAATGTAATTATTGACAACAATCCCCTTAAAATGGAACTGAGCGAAATAGAAGGCGATGCTATATTATTTTATAAAATTGGTAAACCCATTCCGTTGAAGCATGTATTGAGCTGCTTTAAAAATATGTATGAGGCATTTGATACTACTTACCACAAATGGAAAATTGCCCATAACCTTGAGGCTGATCTTTCGCTGAAATTAATAGTGCATTACGGCAATATTATAGTGTATGATATTAAAGGCTTTAAAAAGCTGTATGGCGAAACAGTGATAGAATCGCACAACCTGCTAAAAAACGGCAACGGTGCCAGCGAATATGTATTGGTAACAGAAGATTACCTGCATGCACTGCCACATGACAATACCGGTAAGTTATTAAACCCTGGCTACAATACGTACAAATCACAATTATCAACCGGGGTAAAGCGGATTGCTTATTACTTTTTTTCTGATAATCAAAAAAAGGCAATTATATCAACAATGGCCCAGGTGAGCCAACGTGTATTACATGACAATTTAAATCTGTCTTATGGCATCTAAACCCACCCGGCAATACCGGATAGCAACTAACGGGAGCGGCTCTTCAATATTAAAAGAGCCCTCCTTATTTGCCGCGGCTTCTCCGCTTCCAAAAAACGATGATGCCCGCAAGCAAAATAACACTTACAGACAAACCAATAATATAATACGGTATCTCAGGCATAAAAAATGGGTTAATGGGATGTAGAATTTAGTTGAAGGTTGATGGTTGAAGGTTGAAGGTTGAAGGTTGAAGGTTTATGGTTTATGGTTTATGGTTGATAGTTGAAGGTTGAAGGTTAAAGGTTGATAGAAAATCAAAATTAATACTATCCTCTTCAAGCAGAAAAAATTTTGCAAATGAAGCATACTGGCAGAAGACCTCCCCGGAACAAGGTCCCGATCTTTTATCGGGAGGGGACGGGGACAAACGGTAACCCTACAACGGATTAAGAATTACCGACAATACAAACAATATCCTTCCTTCTACAATTGAATCATCTGCATATACAACTTTGGCAGTAGAGTATTTATCATCCCTGCAATTGAGGCAACCGAGGATGATCTCTTCTTTTTTGAAATCAAGCTTTCCTTTATTATCCGGAATGACTGAGCCGCTGTTTACAGAGTTGCCGCCGTAAAACCTGAAATCATCTCCATTCAGCATTCTCAATTCGAGCAGTGACATGCCCGGCCTTATACCACTCTTTAGTGCCCAGTTATTTTCTTCAACATATTTACCGGACTCAACAGCGCTTTTTAAATTTTGCTGCCCGCCAAAAAGCAAACTCGAAATGGTACACCGGTTCTCTTCATCCTGCCAGATAAATACTACCTGCCTGTTGGTATTTAAAAACAACACCGAGCATTTGGCAATTTCGTTGCCTGCCAAAAAATAGATGTCTTTCTTTACGTTTTTTTCCCCGAAGTAATGTACGAGGTACTCATGCGAAGTAAAGGTTAGCAGGTCGTCTGCATAATAAATATCCTTTGCCTTGGGGAATATTTTTTTCTGTACCTGTAAGGAATACCTGTTGATGGTGTCTTCTTTTTGTATAAGGGTAGTTACTGTAAGGTCTTTCTTCTGGTAAAGTATGGGTGAATTGTAATCATTGGTTTCTGGCTGGTTGCAATAAAAGCCGGTTTTTTTTAATTGGCTTTTCATATTCTTATATTCCGCTAAGGAAGTGGTAGTATAGGTAATTAAAGTGTTCTCTTTTATATCGGCCCGGGTTAATGAGCGGGGGATGGTATCATTGTTTTTAAATTGCCTGGTACGGCGGTAATCATATAGTTTCAGCAAGGTGTCATTCTGAGTTTCTTTGCCCATAAATGCAAAACCGTTACGGGATAAATAACTATCAAATTTTGATGCCGGGTACGCAGTGAGTGTAAACAGGTTTTCTACAGAAAATACCTGGCCCCGGGTTACAAATACAAGCAGGCAGATTATAACAGAAAGTAAAATTTTTTTCATCAATACATTTATATGGCAAAATTCTAAACAAGAATGTTATTGTTTAAAAATATCAATCATTCAACTTATGGCAAATACTCTGCCTTAACGCATTTTTGTTGCTAAAAATATTTTATCTGTTGGATAGGGGTTTAATGTTGTTGGCCTCTTTGTGAGGGGGCTGGTGTAAAATTACGAAAGAAAAACCTCACCCCAACCTCCCGAAAGATCGGGACAGGCTCTCTCCGAAGGAGAGCGACGTTATATGGGGAGTATTTAAAATTGCTTTGGTGCAACGTGCACGGCTGTGGTGAGACTTGTTGGGAGACGTTGCCTGGATGAAAATAAGATTAGCCATTACTCTTTTGTGTTAGAGTTCATTTTCTTTTTTTTCTTGATAAAAAAAAGAAACAAAAAAAATCAAGGCTGCGAATAAAAAGGCTGAAAATTTCAACATAAGCCTAAAATCAAGGAACTCGCCGCAAGGAGTTCAATAATGTGAAGCTTATGCCCGGCTCAAACAGCCTTGATTTCTTAACGGCTTATGTTGAAATTTTCTAGCACTTTTTATTCAAGGCCGTTGCAGTATAATCTGCAATGGTGCAACTTCCTGTTGCGCTAAAACTCATTAGGAGATGTTGCTTTATAGCGACCTCACGCCAACCTCCCGAAAGATCGGGATAGGCTCTCTCCGAAGGAGTGGAGGAATTATATTTTTAGAATTAGTCTTTTAGTTTGCAGAATCAATATCCTTATTTGTTACACTTCATTTTCTTTTTTTTTCTTGATAAAAAAAAGAAACAAAAAAAATCAAGGCTGCGAATAAAAAGGCTCCCGAGTTCCACTACGTTCGTCGGGACACGTGAAAATTTCAACATAAGCCTAAAATCAAGGAACTCGCCGCAAGGAGTAAGATGCTTTAAAGTGTCTGCCCGGCTCAAACAGCCTTGATTTCTTAACGGCTTATGTTGAAATTTTCTAGCACTTTTTATTCGAGGCCGTTGCAGCATTCGTTTATAAAGTAAATGCCTATGCTAGTGATTTGAAGCTTATGCCCGGCTCAAACAGCC
>JANMVB010000670.1:0-2586 GCA_031392305.1 Ferruginibacter sp. | reverse complement strand
GGCTTAAATGAACACGAGATGCAACGCATAATGAAAGCAGCAGCAGATGCAGGCGCCACTTTTACGGCCTATACTTTTATCCGGTTAAATGGCGCTATCAAATTTTTATTTCACGACTGGTTGTATAAAAACTTTCCCAATCATGCGGATAAGGTGTGGCACCTGATAGAGCAGAGCCATGATGGAAAAGTAAATGATACAAGATGGGGCGTACGCATGCGGGGCGAAGGAAATATTGCTGCAATGGTAGCACAGCAATATAAAAAATACGGCAAGTTGTACCACATGAATGCGGAAGAGTGGAGCCTGGATACCACCATTTTTAAAAGACCGGGAGAGCAGGGCAAACTTTTTTAAAAACATAAAATCATATAGCATGAACTCGATTACCAAAGATTATTTAACAGAAATTATTTTTAAGAAAATCAGTGAAACAATTGATAAGCACCGGGAATCAAAAAATCAACAATTTGATAATGAGCCTTATCCCGGTGCTACCGACGAAGAGGTGTTGGATTTCATTATATCCATTCCATACTTTGCTGAAAAGTTAAAGGATTTCTTACTCGGCAACCTGGCAGAAGATACCATCATCATCAGCCAGGCTTGGGAAAATGAATTTATAAAAAAGACAAGGTTATGGGCTGAAAGTTTTGAGTGGCTTCATGGCAATGATTATTTTTTAAGCGAGGCGCATATTAATGGTATGAATAAGGATGGAGCTTTTTTGACGTTGCCTTATTGAGGATTTAGATTTATAATTTCTTTTGACTGAAGAAAAAATTTGTCAACTGATGTGTTAGCATTAGAGTAAAATGCATGGGCATTTATTGAAATACCTGCATAGCTTTAACTAACAGTATCAACACATAATGCAGGAAAAGCCACATTGAAACTCAAATGCTTGATGGATGCCGGATAGCAGCGAAAAGCACGGTGAAGGTTTGTGCGTGGGTCTTGTGCCGGACTTGCAGCGAATAGCCGGTACCGAAGCTGATAATAATGCTGCAGCTGATAGCCACACACTTTTACAACCACCCAGATCTGCGAAAAAGAAAGAATAACAGCAGGCACATACTGATGGTGGCTATTACTACTATCGGGTAGCCATAATGCCATTGTAGCTCGGGCATAAACTGAAAATTCATTCCGTAAAAACCTGCTACCATGGTTGGCACTGCGATGATGGCGGCCCAGCCTGCAAATTTTTTTGATACTTCACTTTGGGCAATTGACAGCAACGAAAAGTTGGCTTCCAGTGCGGTGTTCAGCAGTTCACGGGTATGGTCAACCATTTCGTTGATACGCAGGGCATGGTCATAAATATCCCTGAAATAATGCTGCGTATCTTCTGAAATCAATTTTACATCATAACGGATAAGGCGGTTGCACATATCTATCAGTGGCGATACTGCCCGTTTTACTTCGAGCAACTGCCGCTTGAGGTGATAGATGCTTTCGGTGGTTTCACGGGATGGCCTGTCACGAAAAACTTTGTCTTCTATCGCAAGCAAGCCTTCTTCGAGCGCTTCTACTACCGGAAAATACTGGTCAACAATAGAATCCATTACAGCATACTATGCAAATCCTTCGCCCATGCGTAAAAGGTGTGGCGTGCTTTCGCAGCGGTTACGTACATCTGTATATGCAATAGAAGAACCATGCCTTACTGTGATGAGGAAACGGCTGCCAACAAAAAAATGTGTTTCTCCAAATTCTATACGATCAAGCGTGGCATTCATTTTTGCAGTGCGAAGTACTATGAACAAAGTATCGCCATACCTTTCAATCTTGGGCCGCTGGTGTGCATTATGTGCATCTTCAATTGCCAGGTCGTGCAGGTTAAATTCCCGCTGAAATAACTCCAGCAATATTTCTGAAGGTTCGTGTAAACCTACCCAAATGAAGTAGTCAGTAGTTTTTAGTATCTCCTTTATATCTCCAATTTCCACATCAGGAACTTTGCAGCCATCGGAGTATGCGGAAAAATTGACTACTTCGTTCATAATAAAATTGTATTAGATAATACTGTGGAATGATTTGATAAAGCTAAAACCAAATGGTATAAAAAAGTACCCATTTGAAAAAATATTAAATTTTGTTCATTGGGAATGTTCCTCATTAAAAGCATTAATTAATGCAAAACAATGCAAATATCATTTTGTTATTTTAAGTATCCGTAAAAGTATTGCAGATGTTAACCAGGTAATTGTGCCGAAATTACACCAGCCCTGGTTAATTGTGATGCAGCTTTTTACTGAATACGAAATAAATAGTTTGGCAAGACCGCAAGGTTTTTTTTTATAAAGCATCTAATTAGAATGGCTTAAAAATTTATTAAAAAATTTTTATTAAAAAACCCTGCTGATTTTTATACCTGATGCTTATGATAAAATATTTTACCCGAATAATAATTCAGTGCCCACCTTTAAGCTTTTTATTCCTGCTGTTGTTGGCTTTTGGAGACACCTCAGCCCAATCTTCTGAAAAACCAATGGTGAAGGGAAAAGTAGTTGATTCCGTTTATTCTTCTCCTTTGGCATTTGCAAGCATCAGCATTTTTAACAGCAAGGATAAAAAACTGGT